>JAYUBR010000001.1:0-9389 GCA_043740775.1 Ferruginibacter sp.
TCGGTTAAAATACTGAATACCGGTATTTGTACCCATCCATATATTATCATCCTTGTCTATTATAATTCGCCTAAAAAAAAATTCAGATCGTTTAACAGAATCTAATTTATATGGAGACCGGGTATTATAACTTCCGGTTTCGAGGTTTACATTATACAGGGTTGAGTTTTTTGTAATTACCCAAAGGTGTCCCTCCTTATCAAAACCTATATCATTTGGAAACTCCTTTGCATGGTCAAACGCAGCATCTAATATACGAATCCTTTTTACCTTACCCTTTGTATCAATTTTAAAAAGGCCCGAATTACTGAATAGACATATATTGCCATTTTTATCTTTAGCCATTCGATGAACATTTTGAATATCCAGGCTGTCGGGGGCCGGGAATTTTTTTATTGTATCGTTATTTTCATCTTTATATAAAAGTGCAGATGAAATAATATCCCCATAAAATGTACCTACCCCAAAATATATCCTGCCATTATTATCGGCACACATCGTTTCTATATTCATTTCTACATTAGCTGCATGTTTAATGAGGTGGGTAAAATTATATTGACGAAACTTTTTGGTAAACGGATCGTACTCATTCAGATAAGAGGGGCTGGTGCCCACCAATATTTTGCCCTTACGGTCTTCAAATAAAGAATGTACTACCAGACCATGAATGCTGGCAGAATCATTTGGGTTAAAATAAAATCTTTTAAATTCATAGCCATCATACCGGGCCAGTCCGTTAACGGTGCCTACCCATATATAGCCCAACCTGTCGGTAATAACATTGCTCACCTGCGAGCCGGGTAAACCATCCTTTTCTGTATATTGGGTTAAGTTACCTGAGTTTAGTTGCGCATGTACATTGGTAGCAACAAAAACAGTTATGCAGGTAAAAACAATAATGGGTAAATGAAAAACTGCTGATTTAAGTTTCATGTGTAAAAGTTAACTATTTAATAGTATTAAAAATTGAGTTCCTTGGTCTTCTTTCGTTTCTACTTTTATTTCTCCGCCATGCGCTTTAATAATATCATAACTTAAACTCAAACCCAGTCCTGTTCCCTGTCCGGTGGGTTTGGTGGTGAAGAAAGGTTGAAATATTTTATCTACTACTTTTTGCGGAATGCCATTGCCGTTATCAGTAACTTTTATTTCCACCCTATCACCAATTTTTTTTGTGCTTACTGAAACTGTTGGTTCATATTTAACCGCTGTCGGTGTTGAAACCGCCGACAGGGTTTTTTCGTTAACCACATAAAAAGCATTGTTGATTAAATTCAAAATTACCCGTCCAATATCCTGCGCAATGATGTTGATGTTTCCAACGGAGTTATCAAAATCAGTTTTCATTGTTGCGTTGAATGATTTATCCTTTGCTCTTAAACCATGATAACTCAATCGAAAATACTCATCGCATAATGCATTGATATCTGTGGGCTCTTTTTGTCCGTTACTGCTTCGGCTATGTTGCAACATACCTTTTACAATGGCATCGGCACGTTTGCCATGGTGTACAATTTTTTCAAGATTTTGAGTGAGGCTGTTTAGCAATTCATCTTCCAGCTTTTCATCCCGTTCATTTTGTGCTTTTAATTTTTCATTTTTTAATTCCTCTATCAGCTCTGTATTAATTTCAGAAAAATTATTGACGAAGTTCAACGGGTTTTGTATCTCGTGTGCTATGCCTGCAGTGAGTTCGCCCAGGCTGGCCATTTTTTCTGACTGGACCAATTGCGATTGGGTGGATTTTAAATCCTGTAATGATTTGTTTAATTGTTCGGTGCGGTGTTCCACTTTTTTTTCCAGCAGCAGGTTTTCTTTTTTTAGCTGGCGGGAACGGTATTGTACCGTAACCCAAACTACCAAACTAAATACTGCTGCATATAAAATATAAGCCCACCAGGTATTCCACCAGGGTGGCAGTATGGTGAAACTGAATTCGGCAGGCTGACTCCACCCTCCATCAAGCCCGCTGCTGCAAACTTTGAACGTGTATTTTCCGGCAGGAATATCTCTGTAATTGATGCTGTACGGCTTGTCTGAAATGGGGCTCCAGTTTTTATCAAAGCCTTCCAGTAGATAGCGGTAACGGTTTTTATTGCGGTTACTCAGTTGAGCACTTGTAAACAGGAAACTTACATAATTTTGATTGTAGGGTATGGTAAGATTTACCGGCAGGTTAAAATATCCTGCAAGGCTATCCCATGCAATATTATTTTTTTGAAGCCACCCTGTATCGGCAGGTAATTTTTCACTTACATAAAAAGTATCTTTTTTTATGCTCCAGATGGTATCCCTGCCCGGTAAAATATGTTTTACCCATTTATTATCTATAAAGCTTTGCAGCTTATCGGCAATACTAATACCGCTGATATAAATAGAAGAAATACTGCTGTCAATATTTGGTTCATTGGTGATGGTAAGCGCCTTTTCTTCGATGCCCCACCACAATTTATTGTTTACGGATATTGCAGCGCCTGCATTGTAATTATTATAGAGAAACCCCTGATTTTTACTATAGGACTTTATAGTATAATCAAACTGTTTACCGGCAGATTTTTTTTTCTGTGGAGTAAAAACAGTAAGGCCATTACCGGTGCCAGCATAAATGAGTTCTTTATTTTTGAATAAGGTATATACATCCGGGGCGGAAAGACCATTGACTGTAGAAATAGTTGTAAGTAGTTTGTTTTCCTGGTCTGCAATTAATATTCCATTACGGGTACCTATCCAGATCCTTCCTTTTTCATCTGTTAAAAATGAACCTCCATTTTCTTCACTTATTTTCTCACCCTGCATTAAATAGCGGATTGTTTTATCAACGGGGTTGATGATGTTTATACCACTATCTGTTGCAGCCCAAATCTGTCCTTTATTGTCCTGTATCAGTGCCCAAACAATACTACCAATTAACCCTTCCTTGTTTGTTATTTTGGTAAATGAATTTTTTTCCGGATCAATTATCTCAACACCGTTGTTTCGAAAACTACCCGTCCATATAAGACCCGTGTTATCTTCGAGCAGGGCAGACAGTAATGTATTTTGAAGTCCCTGGGTTTTTGAGATATATGTAACGGCGCCAGTCGAAGGATCTACTATGTTAACGCCTGATTGCTGCGACAGCACCAGGATTTTTCCATTTTTAGAATGTATAAACTGTGGGGTTCTGCCGGTTTTTATTAACAGTTCCTTTTCAACAGATTGAATGGTTTGCTTACCGGGGGTATAAATATCTATACCCTGGCGGGAGCCGATCCATATCCGCTGCTGCCCATCCTGCAGGAAAGCCCATACATCGGTTCCGCTTATACCGTTTGTTTTGGTAATATATCCGGGCATCATTCCTTTTGCCTCCAACAGGTTTAGGCCCGAAAAAGTGCCAATCCATATTTGTTCGCTGTTGTCCCTGAATATTGTTTTTATATTATTATTACTAAGCCCTTTTGCGGCATCAATATGTTTCAGTTTTTGTGATCCACTTTCAAAAATATACACGCCGCTGTCAGAGGCCATCCACAGCTTACCGCTATTATCTTCCACCAAATGGTTAATAACGCTGCCGATGCCCTGTGCTTTGCCCAGGTGCTGAATGGTCCCTTCTTTGGTATTGATAATTTCAATTCCTTTTGCCGCAGTACCTGCCCATATTCTTTTTTGTGCATCCATAAACAAAGCGGTAATCGTATCAGAAAGCAGTCCGGTAGCCCTGTTTAAAAAATGAATTTTCCTGGTGTTACGGTTGATAATGCCCAGCCCGTTTAATGAACCGACCCATATATTGCCATCGTTATCTTCCACAGTCTGTTTAGCCCTCCCATTATCTGATTGGTGCAGCCGGGGCAAATGACGGAGTGTTTTATTTTGGTAATCAATAATTGACATTCCGTTAAAACCGGTGCCGGTCCATACCAAACCCCTGCTATCTGAAATCATCTCATAATCGTTATTACCAAAAAAGGCATCATCAATATTATCAATATGACTTATAATACCTGCTGCAGGATCCAATATATAAATACCTTTTAAATTGGTATTAATCCATATCCTTCCCTGTCTGTCTTCTAATAATTTTGAAACAGAAGCAAAGTCGCCAATAAAAGTTTTATCAATGAATGTATATATTTCCAATTGCTCACCATCAAAATGGCATAAGCCTTTGTCTGTTGCTATCCACATCATACCATGGCTATCCTGCATCATCGCTGATACAAAACTGCCTGGTAGTCCCTGGTCTTCGTTAAACTCAAAAATTCCGGTGGCTGCATTTTCTCTTAGTTTGGGTAACCTGGCTTTTACAATTACAGGTGGTTCAATGAATGAAGTTTGTATTTGCAGGTGTTGTACCGGTATATTGTCAAAATTGAAAGCTGTATCAGGCAGATTATTAATGTCAAATTTGCTTACTTCCATTGGTTTATCCAATGGCCGGAAACCATCCAGGTAAAATGGTTTGGATGGCAGCTTATCAAAGTCAATTTTTTTTACCTCCCGTGGTTTAGTACTATCGGGGATTCTTGTTACCCAGTTTATTTTTTTTGGTTCACTGAATTTGAGCGGGCTGATTACCAGTTGTGCAAATTCGGTTTCCTCTGCAGGAAAGGGAACCGGGTCTTTTTTACTATTGCAGGCTACGACTGTAAGAGTAAGAATTGCGTATAAAGGCAATACCCGCTTGATGTTTGTAAGATTCATCCTATTAGTTTAAATATGCTGTTTAAAGGGAATAGTTATAATAAATTCGGCGCCTTCGCTCTCATTTGTTGCTACTTTTATTTCACCACCATGCGCTTTTATGATATCATAACTCAAGCTTAAACCCAGGCCAGTTCCCTGTCCGGTAGGCTTGGTGGTGAAGAAGGGTTGAAATATTTTGTCTGCTATTTTTTGCGGCATGCCGTTGCCGTTGTCAATTACTTTAATTTCAACCTTATCATTTATTTTTTTTGTTTGAACAGATACCGTTGGTTGATAATTTTCATCAGCAGTTTTTTTCTTTTCATTCATTGCATAAAAAGCATTGTTGTATAAATTCAACAGCACTCTGCCAATGTCTTGTGGAATGATATTTATTGAACCAATACTTTCATCAAAATCTGTTTTCAATGTTGCATTAAACAAATTGTCTTTTGCTCTTAATCCGTGATAGGAGAGTCGTAAATATTCATCAGCTAATGCATTAATATCAATTGGCTCTTTTTTCCCTTTACTTGTTTGTGAATGTTGTAACATTCCTTTTACAATTGCATCTGCACGCTTGCCATGAAACAAAATCTTTTCACTATTTTGTTTTATATCATTCGCTATTGCTTTTATTTCATCAATATCATTTTCACTATTTATTTCATCAACCAGTTCATTGTTCACTTCTGAAAAATTATTAACGAAGTTTAACGGATTTTGTATCTCATGGGCAATGCCTGCGGTTAGTTCTCCAAGGCTGGCCATTTTTTCTGATTGGATTAATTGTGCTTGTGCAGACTTGAGTTCTGTAAGTGTTTGCTCCACATTTTTTTTCTGCTGTTCAATCTCAACGTTTTTATGCAGCAATAACTCATTTGCTCTTTTGCGGTTACGGTTATTTCGATAGAATATAAAAGCTATCAGCATAACAATAGCAATACCTGCCAGCATTGCATACATTTTTATTTTATTTTGATTCTCTATTTTTTCTTTTTCTAATGCCTGCACCTTAAGCTGTTGATCGAAACCGATATTCTGAAACTGCTTTATTTTTTCAACACTATTGTTGCTGTTTGTTATAGCCATAGCAAGGCTTTGGTAATAAAAAGCACTGTCCAGATTATTTTGCAGCTTATATATGGAGGAGAGGGTAATATATGCACTATCCAAACCTTCCGCGGTGGTGTTACCTGATTGAAAAATTTCCATTGCCCTTTTTGTATACCAGAAGCTTGAATCCTTTTCACCAATAGCGCTGTATACCTTGCCCATACCCAAAAACGAATAAGCTAAACCCACGAGATTGTTGGGTTGTTGATTTGCCCAGGCAGCTTCGATAAAATATTGTTTTGCCTGCTTATAATTGCCTTTGTTAAGATAAATGTTTCCGATTGTTACAAACATATTCCGCTTGTATTTTTGAAAACTACCTATATCGGCATAATGGATTCCCTTCTGTACAAAACTTAATGCAGAATCCAGTTTGTTCAATCTAATATATAAGTTGCTTAAATGATAATTTACAAAAGATAAAATGGTATAGTCACTAATACTTTCGCCAATTTTTAAAGCCTGGTAAAAATTGGACAGTGCATCCTGTATATTTCCCGTGCTCCTGTACAGCAGGGCTATGTCCTGATGAATCCAGGCTAGTCCATTTATCCGGGCAACATGGGGATCTCCCTGCTTTGAGAATATCGATATTCGCCAGATATTTTTTTCCGTTTCTTTATCTTCAAGGATATTTATGCCTTCAAGAAAAGCTTGTAAAGACGCAGGGTAATTTTTTAAAACCGACAGTATATAACCTTTATTGTCGAGTGCATCTCCCTCCCATAATTTTAATTTCAATTTCCTCGCCAGCGCTTCCTGTTGTTCGATAAAATAAAGCCCACTGTTCAGGTTACTTTCCTCATAATACCAGGCTAAACTTCTTGCCGCTGCCATTCGTAAAGTATCATTGGTGCTGTTATGCCAAATCAATTGCAAACTATCTATTTGTTCATTATTCCATTCTTCAAGAATGGGGTTTTGTTGTGCTATAGAAATAGCAGGCAACAACAAAAGCAGCGATATTTTTATGAATGGTTTCATGCAGTTGGTTTATAAATTTGGTAGTTGAATTATTAACTCCGAGCCCCCTCAGTACTTTCCACTTCCGAAGTGCCACCATGTCCTTTGAACACTATGCCCTTACTAATTTAGGCTTCTTAAATATCAAAGTAACAATCGTTCCGTTATTGATTTCATAGGTTAATTTGCCGTCCAATTGTTTTGTCAAAAGGTTGACTAATTGCGTCCCAAAGCCTGTACCTTTTGCTTTTTCATTAACTGGTTTGCCGATACCATCGTCCGAAATTTTTAATAAATATACCCCCTCAGTATTAGCGGTGGTATCTTGTTCGGTCAAACTGATTTTGATTGCCCCATTTTCTTTTTCATTAAAAGCGTATTTCAATGAGTTGGTCAATAGCTCGTTGGTTATAAGGCCAATTGAAACAGCAGTATCCACATCTAAAACCAATTTAGGCATATCACATTCCACTTTGATATGTCCCTCTGCGTTGAAAGAATCGAGAATATTCTCACTGAGATTGATAAAATAATCCCGCATTTCAATGGCTGCTAAATTTTCGCCCTGATACAGTTTTTGATGAATAATACCCATTGAATGTACACGGTTTTGGCTTGCTAACATAGCCGATTGTACTGAAGGGTCGTCAATTTGAGCGGATTGTAAGGCCAAAAGGCTGGATACCACTTCGAGATTATTTTTAACACGATGATGGATTTCTTTTAATAATAATTCATTTTCTGCATTTCTTGCAGCGAGCGATACTTGAGTAGTTTTGAGTTGTGTTACCGTTTTTTCTATTTCATCATTTTTATCTTTTAAAGCCAAATTGGCTTTAACTTTCATTCTATTGCTTTTGTATAATATAAAAGCAATAATGGAAAAAAAAATTAACCCGGTTAATAAAAGCAATATTTGAGTTCTGCTTTTTAATTTAATTCTTTCGGCTTCAACTTCCTTCAATCTTATCTGTTCCCTGAAGCCAATGTTTTGAAAATTAGTAAGTGTTTTTATCTCTTTGTCATTTATGGAATCACTCAACATTTTAGACAATTGTAAATAATAAAAAGCGCTGTCATACTTGTTTTCATCTTTGAAACTTAAAGCAAGTGCTGTGTATGCTTCTTCCATTTCAGGTACATAACTACCCAAAGATCTGTAGTTTGCAATACCTGCTTTAGAATAATACAAACTTGAATCAACCCTGCCAAGTTTTCTATAAGTGTCCGCTAATGCAAACTGGGACAGCGCTATATAAAATGTATTTTGAGTCTTTTCCAGTAATTTTAATGCTGAGATGTAATTGGTTTTTGCATCTTCAAAATTTCCTTTTCTAAATTGTATATCTCCAATAGCTTTATTTGATGCGCCACTATAGTTTTTATTTTCAATTTTACTTTCAATATTCAATACAATTTGCTGAAAGTAAAGAGCAGAATCAAGTTTGCCCATATTTAAATAAGCATTAGCAATATTATTATTTATAGTATATCTTAGATTTAAATCAGTAGTTTCCGTTTCGATTATTTTTTTTGCTTCTTTAAGTTCTGATAGTTGTTTATCAAAATTTTCCGTGCGGCCATACAGCATAGCCAGGCTGTTTTTAATATAGCCTAACAATATTATTCTGTTTATTTTGGGATCATTGCTGGTAAAATACTTATTAAAAAAGGGAGTGATAATAACATTGCTGGCAATATTTTTATCTTCAATTAATTTATTGGCAACAAGTAATTTAGTAAGTGCAGTTCCATACTCTCCGTTACTAAGCAGGGTATAGCCGAGGTCACTCAGGATACTTGCCTGGTAAAATTTTTGATTTAATTTTTCTGCAATTGAAAAAGCAATATCAGCATAATAAATAGCGCTGTCTCTATTAACTTCAGAGTATTTTAACGCCAACTGACAAAAATTATTCAAACGAATGGTATCATTTTCTGCGAATGACGCAACTGGACAACTAAACAGGATAAATATGATGAATAAATAATTTTTAATCTGTTTCATTATTCTGACTTAAAAGTGTTATGATAAATGTTGTTTCTTCTCCCTCCCTTGTCTCTACCTTCAACTCCCCGCCATGCGCTTTAATAATATCATAGCTTAAACTCAAACCCAGTCCTGTTCCCTGCCCTGTAGGTTTGGTAGTAAAGAATGGTTGAAATATTTTATCAACTATTTTTTGCGGTATGCCGTTGCCGTTATCTTTTACTTTAATTGAAATTTTATCCCCAATCTTTTTTGTACTTACTGAAACAACTGGTTCATATCCTTCAGGTTGCTGTTTCTTCTTTTCATTTACAGCATAAAAAGCATTGTTGATTAAATTCAAAACAACTCTTCCAATATCCTGTGGAATAATATTGATGGTGCCAGTGCTTTCATCAAAATCAGTTTTCAATGTTGCATTAAATGAATTATCTTTTGCCCGAAGCCCGTGATAAGCCAATCGCAAATACTCATCAGCCAATGCATTGATATTGGTGGATTCTTTTACACCTGTGCTCGACCGTGAATGTTGCAGCATTCCTTTTACAATTGCATCAGCACGTTTACCATGGTGGAGGATCTTTTCAAGATTTTGCTTGATGTCATCAGCAATGGCAAAGCCTTCTTCATTGTCTCCTTTTTTAAACTC
>JAYUBR010000002.1:0-9373 GCA_043740775.1 Ferruginibacter sp.
CCACTCCATTTTATTATCTGCAATTTTATACGCCAATACTTCTTTACATAAATTGCTGCTGATGGAAAAAAAATCTTCCCTGCCCAGGTAATCAAGGTCTGCATCGCAAATAATTTTGTGCAAATGGTTTGCTGGTGACTGCGGCATTTTGGTAGCCATAATCAATGTGCAAATATTTTCAATGGATGCATTGGTAACGCCAAAACCCGGCAATTGCTCTCTTGCCATTTCACAACCTTTTTCTTCATGTCCATTGTAAACAAATATAAACCCTGCATCGTGGTATATTGCAGCAATGTGCAGATCTGTTAAAGTCTCCTCATCGGTTATTCCCTCTGCCTTTGCAATTGCCATACATTGGGTAATAACATCCACCGAATGGGCTACGTTATGATAAGTGAGCTTTGCAGAAAGTTCTTTCTTAAGCAGCATTAATACATGTTTTTCAATAACACTTACATTTAGCATGGCTGGTAATATTAGGATAAAAACAATATTGCTGTTTAATTATTTTTTTAAACACGGTCCTAAAGATTGTTCCAAACAAATACTAACAGCTATACCACAAATATACTTTTTATAAGCTTCTTAAAAGTGTTAGCCTGATATGATTTACAAATAGGCGTTGATGATTATTTATTTTCATAAAAAGATACCCTTTCTGCAATCAGGTGGTATAAATTGAAGATAAAATATTTTAGATTGCTGCGCCATGATTTCGTTACAACATGATTACAATTTCTCTTTATATTGACGGTTATAATCTCCCTAAAATTTGTTTAGTTATATTTTGCAGCTATAATTAAATAATGCATGATGAAAAAATATAAATGGATGAGCGTGT
The DNA here is from genome assembly GCA_043740775.1 of Ferruginibacter sp. Taxonomy (GTDB): domain Bacteria; phylum Bacteroidota; class Bacteroidia; order Chitinophagales; family Chitinophagaceae; genus Ferruginibacter. The sequence goes on from JAYUBR010000002.1 coordinate 845, forward strand.
TAATATTTATGCTGGTTGCATCTTGCTCCACCTCAAAAATTACCAGTTCCCGGAAAGCACCTGGTAATGCAGCAAAAAAATAAAACAACATACTGGCACTTGCCTTATTTATGAAAAAGACCGCACCATACAGGAAAATATGGAAAACCATTTTGTGGGCGATTTAAAGAATTTAGGGTACAATGCTATATTCTCTCTACAGGAATATAGTCCCAAAGCCTTTGACAAAATGGAGGAAAATGCAGCATTGGATAAATTAAAGAACACAGGAGCAGATGCAGTAATGACCATTGTTTTTATTGGATAAGAAAAAAGAAAGAAAATTTGTGAGGGGCAATGGGCTTAATTCTCCTTATTACAGCCAGTTTTGGGGATACAGAACATTTTCATACAACCGCATAGATGAACCGGGCTATTACGTTACAGATACAAGGAATTTTTGGGAAAGCAACCTGTACGAAATGCCGGGTGAGAAATTAATGTATTCTGCCAAACGCAATCTTTTGAACCTGCTAATTCAGTAAGTTTAGGCCACGGGTATAGGCAAATGATTGTAAGGGATATGGTGAAAAAGAATGTTTTAGACATAGAATAATTGAACTACCTCTGCAACGAAATATTTGATTCTTAATAAAACAAAAGGGGAATTTTAAAATTTTCCCTCGTAAAAAATTTTGATCTGCCAATAATGAAGACGTTTCTTTAACTATTAGTTGTATCCTGTTGCAGCAATGCAATATGTTGATAATTTTCCAGCAAGCCATCGTCAGTAAATTCCACATCACCCCCGTTTTCAAAAACTTTTTCTATGATATCATCCACCGCATTCTGAATATAAGAAAATTTATTATAAGGATCAATTACATTAAAGAGTATTTCATCCCCGGTATTTTGTTGTTCAGGATATTGGTAACTTTTTTCAACCAGCAACAAACTTCCTTTGCGGTGCATCGCTTCCCGCCATACTTCCTTTATGCCTACTGCCAGATTTTTTGTTTCGGAGGCATGCTGCAACCGGTTTAGCAGATATTTTTGTTTTACAGTTTCCCAGTCGGCAATACAGGGCGCTATCATTTTTTTTATTTCCTGTACCGATACATCTGCAACATTTTGATGAACATAGCTAGTGACCGAATGCTGAAACCGGGTGATATTTTTAAAATGCGCTAGCAGGTCTTCTGTGCCCGAAATAAATAAAGGCAGCGGGTAAGCTTTTAATATAATAGCCAGTGTATTATCTGCATGATGCAAAAATTGCTGGAGAGCAATTTTTTTACTGTCATTAGTTGTCGCGATATCAGTTTTTTTAAAATGATACTCTAAAGGCTTTGGTGTAGTAGTAACTATTCTTATTAAACTACCATCATTGCCAACGTATATACGGCTCTCTTTATTAGTAATCAGCATAACAAGAAATTGATGCTCCTGTTTTTTATGATATACCAAATCGCGTATTTCAAAAGAGCGATCAATACTTATTTTTTCTTCTACTGTTATATCAAGGTAGAATGTTTTTTCAAATACCGGCGATAGGTAGATAGCAATGCTTTTTTTATGGGTGTTAAAATTAAGCCCGGCCATAACAGTCCTCAATTTTTCTATCATCACCAATGCAATATCACCTGGGTATTTTTCCAATAATTCCTCCTCTACCTTTCCGGTTGTAGCATCCAGCAATTTAATGAGTCTTGATTTCAGAATCATTTTTGCATCAAATGGCAATACAATTGAAATGACCGGGTGGTAATGAATGTCTTGCAGTACATCACCTGCAGAAGGTTTCATAACTGTTTTCATTGCAAGCATTTTAGAGGGTGAAATTAATTTTAACCATTGCTAAAAACACTGACGGCTATCAATAAAAGCGCTGACTATGCTCATCAATAGCGGGCATTGCAGATTAATGCGCACAAAGATGTTGCCACAAATAAAATGCCGGTGCGATTTTTTAGTTAAAAAAGCTGGCATCATTTTAAACTCAACGCCGCCATTTTTTGGGTGTACTGGTTGCTGATTTTGTTTAATTAAAACAGATCAATTGGGCAATAATTTCCGCATGGGAATATACGGATGATAGCCATAAATTTATTTAAGAACAAATTTTCACACAGCTAAAAAATATATCTGTACTTAATAAAAAAAATGTGCCTCTTTTGCCTGTTCTGTGAGGGTCTGGCTTTTTAATTGTTACCTGAATTCAAATATTTACACTTTAAAATTCATATCGTATGAGCCAAAAACCTTTTGGTGGAGATATTTTAGTATCTCCTTCGATCCCTCTTAGATACACCACTAAAAAATTATTAACTTCCGATTTAACAATCATTGTTCCTGTTTACAATGAAAGTAAAAATATTGAAAAGGTAAAAAAAGATTGTCAGCATTTTACAGAAAGCTCCAATAAAGACATCTGTACTTTTTGTAGATGACGGTTCTACTGATAACAGCCTGCAAATGATTAAAGACATTTGTTTAAGAAACCAGGGATTTTCTTTTATTGGTTTTAACACTCATAAAATAGGTTAACTATGAAATTAAAAAACCTCATCATTTTGAATTTGATGAGGCGGGTAGTTTTTATCCATTTTGCTTATTGTGGGTATTTGTGGCCTCGTCAGGAATCGAACCTGAATCTGGGGCTTCGGAGGCCCTTATACTATCCATTGTACTACGAGGCCATATATGTCAAGTTCCAAAATGGCTAATATTGCCGCCCATATACTATCCCCGTCCGAATGGTATCAGCCGGGCGGGCATTATACTATAAGGCCGCTGATGCGTTACTTTCCAAAATGGCTGATATTACTGCCGAATATTTTTACCGCTATGGCTAGCAATATTACGCCGAAAAATTTTCTTATTACCGTCATACCATTGGGACCCATAAAATTTTCTATCCATTTTAAAGATTTAAACACGACATAAATAATTACACAGTTGATGAGTATGCCTAAAAAAATATTTACATCTTCATAGTTGGCTTTTAAGCTCATGATGGTGGTGAGCGTTCCTGAACCAGCTATTAACGGAAAAGCAATAGGTACCACACTGCCGCTTTTAGGGTTACCATCCGACTTAAAAAACTCATGACCCAATACCATTTCCAGCCCGATTATAAAAATTACAATGCTACCGGCTACTGCAAAAGATTGTACATCCAGCCCCAGTAAATCTAAAAACTGCTTTCCGATAAATAAAAAAAGAATCATCAGTGCACCGGATGCAAGCGTGGCCTGGGAAGACCTGATCTCGCCACCCATCTTCATCCTGAGCGAAGCCAGTACCGGGATATTACCCACCATATCTATTACCGCAAACAGGGTAAATGTTACGGTAAGTATTTCCTTTATTGCTATCTGGCCAAAATCCATTTACATGAAATTTTTTGCAAATATACATTTTCAAAAACTGGCACCAGCTATTAAACAGTAATGTTTGCGATTGTATTTTTTTGAAAAAATTATGTTGTATCAGTGGTATGCAAAGCTTAAGATTAGAGGTACACTAATTCGTGTAATTAGTAATAATTCGTGTAATAAATGGTATTACTGTCTTTCTATAAATTGAATTTTAACTTAACACCACCATAATAATTTTCGGGTGCAGAGGGATTAAAAAACCTCTTGCCCGCTGCGTTCAAATCGTTGCCCAGGCTATAAGGTTCATTAAAAGATTTATCGAACGAAAAATATATTTCTCCATCCAGTGCCTTACACAATTTTCTTTTATACCCAACACGACCCATCAGTAAATTATATTGAGCAGCAAAAAAAGTATTGGCATCGTTGAGTGGCAATATATCGGTATAACTATAGGTTACATTTGCATACAGCCCGGTTTTGGTAATAATATCTGCACCTCCTACAAATACATTGGGTGGTGTACCGGTTAATTTGTTACCGCTGTAATCATTGGCAACCTGCTGGTAACTTTTAAACCTTGCCCTGATGCTGGTATAGTTGCTCCAGATTTTTAACCCACTTACAAAGCCTGTTGAATTACGGACGGGATAATAATTTATCGTCGCTTCCAGGCCATTCTGTTTGGTTTTTCCGGTGTTTACAAAATAATCTGCACCGCTTGCATCCCTTCTTGTTACAATGGTATTGCTGAGGTAAAAAATATAATAAGCTGCATCAATAAATAATTTGTTTTTTACCAGTTCGCTTCTAAAACCCAGTTCGTAATTCACTGCTTTTTCGGCATCCAGCGCAGCATTAAAAATGCCTGCCGAAGGTACAATCTCGTCAATCGTTGGAGGAGAGTATCCCTTACTAACGGTGGCGTATACACTATAATTTTTATCGATTTTTTTTAATAAAGAAATGCGGGGTACTACTACCGGATCAAACGTTTTATTGATGGTTTTTACCGGCCGCTGGTTTAACCTGGTAAATCCATAATTATAATTGTTGTAACTAACACCAGCATTGAAAATAAAATTTTCTGCAAGGCTGATATCTGTTTGTAAAAAAACATTGTACTGTATAGCACCGATCTCATCATCAAATTGCAACGTATCGGGCACACCCAGTTTGTTACCAAATGTGCGGGTACTGGTAAAACCATATTGATATTCTCCGCCAAAATTTAAAGTAACATGATTGTAATGATATTGGGTAATGCTTCGGCCGCCGATGCCCTGCTCGGTTTTGCGCTGGAAATTTAAAATACTGGGATTACTAAAACGGGTATTGGATGTATACACACTGGTGGTATTATTCCAGTTATCATTAAATTGATAGGTATGTCCAAAGCCTGCATAAAAAGTTTTTACATACAGTGCTGCATGCTGATCTTCTGCACTTTTAAATGGCCCGCCTGCAGGCCTTGCCTGGCGGGGGTTTGCAGCTAACTGTGCCCCTGTTAAACCACCCGGTGTTTGATAATACAGATCGCTGTAAAAAATATTTGTTTGAATGCTTTGCTTTTTATTGATTGTAAACAAACCAGTGTAATTGGCTACATCCCTGCGCATATTGGTGTGCCTGCGCCAGCCATCGCTTTGCTGGTGTGCATAACTGAAAGCAACATTTGAATTTTCGTTGCTTTTTTTGTACCCCACATTTGTTCCAAACATTCCCCAGCTACCGGCCAATGTATTGATAGAAATACTATGCTCATCTTTATCTGCAATGCGGCTGCTTAATAGTACTACACCACCGGTACCTGCTCCATATAAACTACCACCAGGACCTTTTATAATTTCAATTCTGCCCACATTTTCAAAGCCAAGCTGGTTGAGGTACGTGTTGCCATTGGCATCTGTAAAAGGCATGCCGTTCCAGTACACTTTTACATTGCGTACACCAAAGGGGGAGCGCAATAAATTACCCCGGATAGATAAGCGATAACTACCCGGACTGCGTTCATCCATCTTAACACCGGGTACTGTATTAACCGCTTGCAAAATAGAAACATTGCTATACCGCTCCAGGTCGGAACGTGCCAATACGCTTACTGAAACGGGTATATTTTTTAAGATAGTATTTCTTTCAAAAGCCTTTACTATGGCCGCTGATAAAACAGTTCCTGAAGGACTTAGTGGTATAGAAATAGGTTGTCCTGCTTTATAATTACCACTCTGCGAAAGATAACCAACATGAGAAAAACTGATGAACACTTTACTATTACTATCGCTTAATTGAAACAATCCGGTACTATCTGTTATGCTAATTGCTTTGCCGCCAACTGTAATGGTTACACCAGCCAGTGGCTGATTATTTTCTGTACTTACCACCATTCCTTTAAAATTATTTTGCGCCGTTAAGCGGTTAAAAATATTCACCAGAAAAATTAAAAGAATTGTATATCGCATGACTGTATGATAAAATTAAATTGCAAGTAACATCATTTAAATGTCTTTTATAGGGAATAAATTTTACGCCGGCATAATTCTCTTGTCAGCCATACAACTGTTCAATAAAAATTATACATAACCAAAAAAACAGGAAAATGCTTGTCGGCAAATATGAAAAATGAAACTATCAGGCTGCTATTTCGTGCTCGTAAGCAATATAGTTTACCAGTTTTTGATGAATGTTTATGACCGGTTTAATGATAATTTTACAGAGATACACCTCACCGTTTTTGCGGTAATTTTCCAATATTGTTTCGGCGGTTTTGTTCTGGCGTAATTGTTCTTTCAGCACCTCCGTATTTTTTTTATTGGCAGATGAGCCCTGTAAAAAATTAGGGTTTCTTCCATTTGCTTCTGTAGCGGTATATCCCGTCATTTCTTCAAACCCAATACCAGTATAAGAAATCTGCTGCAATGGATTGGTAATGATGATTACAAACCGGTGAATGTTTTCCAGTGCTTCGTTTAGTTGTTCCTTGTTCCACTTATTGACTCTGGCAATTTTTTTAATATCCAATACAGATTGCTGGTATCTTGCGGCATCTTCCATCAAAGTATTATAAGTGCCACAAAAAACATCCCAGCTTAACAGAGGTGCTTTAATATCAAAAGTCAGATCTTGCATAAAATGTTTTTTACTAACAACAGATTTTTTGCGGATAGTTTGTACTTTTTATAAAAACAAAGTTTATCCGCAAACAATTTAAAAAAACATAACAAAGTTAACCGGTTAATTGTTGATGAAAATTTTAGCGGGTGTTTGGTACAGGTTTGCAAAGATAACAGGTGAAAAACATAACGGCGAACGGATCATTCGCCGTTATGTAAATCTTAATTTTGTTCATTCAAAATTAACTGCCCATTTTAAAATGTAATACTCACACCAGCCATTAAGTTAAAGCCCCGGCTATTATAGCCGACAATATCAAAATATTGCTGGTTGGTAATATTGCGTAAATCAACAAATGCACGAAGTTGTTTGGTAAAATTATATCCTGTATAAAAATCAACAGTATAGTACTGCGGCATTAACGCAGGGCCTGCATCATACTCACCTTTTAACCTGCTGCCCACGAAGCGAAAAGAAGGCATTATTGTTAAGCCCTTTGCCGGTTGCAACGTTAGTGTGCTGTTAAAGGTGAAATTAGGACGACGGTAAAAGTTTTTAACTTTTACATTGTCATTTTTACCTTCTCCGTCCACATAGGTAAAGTTATTTACCCAGTTACCAATTTTATCAATGGCAGTAGTACTTTCCAGTTCAAAGCCATAGTCGTTTTGTTTATCCCGGTTTATGTATTTACTGGCATAAGTTAAGGGATCAGAATAAAAAATTATCACGTGCCGGATGTTTCTTTTAAAAGCCACAATTCTTAAGGAATTGTGTTTGTTATTCGAAAAAGATTGTACGCCCAATTCGTAATTATTACTTTCTTCCGGCTGTAGATTTTTATTGCCATACTCGCTGTACAACTGGTACAAAGACGGGACTTTATACGCCGAAGAAATATTTACAAATACCTTGGTATTTTCATCAATATTATAAGAGGGGTTGAAAGAGTACGTTGCATTGCTGCCATAAATACTGTGGTTATTGTAACGTACACCGGCCTCTGCGTTAAAGCCATTTATATTAAGTAATAACAAAGAAGCATACACAGAATAGTTGGTTGAACGGGCACTATCTTTTCCCCATACCGATGAATATCTATAATCGTAATCCCGTATGTATCCGGCATTGTTTTGATCTGTGTTTTGAGCCATTCGCTGCACACCTCCCGTCAGCGAAAATTTATTACTCAAGGCAACGTTGCCAAATAATTCAGCTACATAGGATCTGCCTTTGAAATTACCCCTGTAATAATTTCCGTTTCCGGCAGCACTGGTAGTATCATTTTTTAACTGCCGTTGGGCATTAATATATGTATTGGTAAAATGCAGGCTACCCGTTTTTAATTTATAAACAAGCGCTATCGAATTAATAAAACTGGTATTGCTACTGGTATAATCTTTATCGTCTGTAAACGCACCGGCAGCAAGATCGTTTTTGTATTTTCCATAATTGCTTGTGGCTGAAACAGCCAACTTCTCTGTAAACTGATACCCTATATTTGCCTGAAAATTATCTTGCTTAAACCCATCTTTAATAAACCCATTATTGCCGGTACTATCGTAAGCAGTAGAAAAGCCTTTGCTATCCGTGTGATTATAGGTAAGATTATATGTAAACTTATTTAGTTTGCCATTGATACCTGCGCTGCCCCTAAAGGTATTATAGCTGCCGTAAGAAATACTTGCAGTAGGACTGATTTTATTGAGGCCACCTTTTTTGGTAATGATATTGATAACGCCTGCTACCGCATCGCTACCCCATAAAGTACTTTGGGCACCTTTTAAAATTTCTATCCTTTCAATTTGAGCAGGGTTGATATTATTAAGATCGAACGAGTTGTTTATTTGCGAAGGGTCGCCTACAGGAACACCATCCATTAAGATAAGCGTATTACCTGTAGCAGCACCACGGAAGTAAATATCCTGGTTGGTACCCAAAGCATTGTTGGCTCCGTTTATATAGATGCCGGCCTGATAATTCAAAATTTCTGTGAGTGTTTTACCAGTGTTGCGTTGTAATGTTTCCTGATCAATTACTGTAACAACTTTACCAGTTT
>JAYUBR010000003.1:0-2864 GCA_043740775.1 Ferruginibacter sp.
GGCCAGCCCATAGGCGATTTCATTCGTACCATCCGCCTTAGAAAAGCAGCAGCAATGATTACACAAGGTGAGTTGTCGATGATAGATATCATGTACAGCGTAGGTATACAAACCCAATCCTATTTCTCTAAAGCATTCAAACAGGAGTTTGGCAAAACACCTACGCAGTATACAAAAGAACAGGAAAGAAAGAAGTAGATGGGGTCTGATACGCAATGGTACTTATATTTCTACTGCAGTAGTAAGAGGGAAAACCAATGCACAAGCATTCCATGTCCTGTTCCAATACCCAATTCGGTAATCCTGAAAGGAAGGTGGAAATACCGGCTATACTGTATACCTTCCGCCATTCATTTTTACGTTTAAATCGGCATGGCGGAAGGGGGTCAATAATCGTGGATTTTCCCGCTAAGAAAAAGAGGCAGATTATTATGGTCACTCATAATCCTAACCTGGCTATTTTAGCGGATGCAGAACAAATTATTTATATGAATATTGTTGCCGTATCTTGTCAACATAAAAATTTAGATCCGATATCTCGTTGCCGTAATATCCGCCTTTATTAGAAAATTCAAATGCTTTAATGTGATAATAAGGATAGAATGAGGACGGTCTTTCTACAATTTCAAAGTGTAATTTTCTTTCGTTGCTATCCAAGGGGCTGTAATGATTAACAAAGTAAGATTTTGAGATCAGGGGTAAGCTATAAAACGAGTCAATAATTTTTTGCTCGAGAGCTGTATAAGAAAATTGGTAGGGCAAGAATTTTTCACCCTCCACTATCTGGTCTTTGTCGTTTTCTTTTTTCTGTGATGCGACTAATGAATCCCCTTTGGAATTTATATATCCTGAGATGCCACCGGTTACAAAAAAATGCTCTCCTTTATTTTTCCATACGCACCCGTTACAATATGAAGCTATGCCGTAGTTAAAAGAATTGACATAGTCATATTTTGCTTCAATAACAATGCTCCCATTTCTATCTACAAAACCTGTTTTCTTATTTTTAATAAAACGCATCATGTCCTCTGAAAAAAAATCTGGCCCGTTATCAAAAAAAATGGAGCAAATAAAAACTGGCCCATTCTGTTATATACCCCACCAAAACTGTGTAGCTCAACGATATCGCCACCGGGTATATCCAGATATATCAACTCTCCCTTAATTTGTTTTTTAAAATCCACCTCGGTGTAGTGGTATTTGCGCCTTGGCTGAATAATCACTTTTCCATATCCGGTTTTTACCCCCATCAAACTGTCCCTTGTAAGAAAATAATAAAGTTTTTGTTCCGATAATTTGCGTTGCCCTTTTAAAAGCAAACTGAAACAAATAAAAAGAAATAGCAATAATATTTTCATCTCTAAATTTCAGGAAAATTCAATTACCCACGAATGTAATTTTGTTTTTAACTTTCTTTTAAAAAAACTATCTTTCCCATTCATGCAAAAAAATTCCAAACATGTTTCAGTTTGTAAAAAAGGCGCTTGCTGTTTTATTCCTCGTAACGGCTAGTATTGCCTCTTCCGCTCAAAAAAGCGAGCTCACAGATGATCAGTATTTTAAAAATGATTTCAAAGGCATCATTCAAACATTACCAACCATTAATAAATGGATAGATGACAGCCATGTGAATATTACGAGAGCTGCAAAAGATTTCGTGCTTGACTGCAAAACCGGTATTGAAAAAGAAATTGCTGCAACCGATGCCAAACCTGCAGATGCAGCAAAAGCAAGTGCCTACATCAAAGGCGGCAACATTTTTATTAAAGTAAATGGCATTGAAACACAGCTTACCAGCGATACAGCTAAAAAAATAAACCCGGTGATAAGCCCCGACAACAATTATGTGGCTTTTACAAAATACAATGATCTGTACACCATCAACATCGCCACAAAAAAAGAAAACCGCTTAACTACCGGTGGCAGTGATGTGATTTTAAATGGTTATGCAAGCTGGGTTTATACAGAAGAAATTTTAGGCAGGGCCAGCCTGTACCGTACATTTTGGTGGAGCCCCGACAGTAAACACCTGGCTTTTTTCAGAACAGATGATTCCCCTGTGCCTGTATACACTATTACCGATGGAAACGGGCAACATAGGTATGTGGAAAAGGAACGCTATCCAAAAGTAGGCGACGCCAATCCGCAGGTAAAAATTGGCATGGTTGCGTCAGATGGTGGCAACATTACTTTTGCAGATTTTAATGAAAAAGATGATCAGTATTTTGGCGCACCTTACTGGACGCCGGATGGCAACGCCCTGTGGGTACAATGGATGAACCGGGAACAAAACAATTTAAAAATCTGGGCTGTAAATCCGTCAACTGGTGCTAAGAAAGAACTGTATGATGAGAAACAAAAAACATGGATTCAACTGGAAGATGGATACGAGCGGCTACATTTTTTAGGCAACAGTAAAAACTTTATTTTAGAAAGTGATCAAACCGGATGGAACCATTTATACCTGTATGACATAACCGGCAAACTGATCAACCCTATCACCGGCGGAAAATTCACTGTGCTTAATCTTACCAAAGTAGATGAGAAAAAAGGCCTTGTTTATTTTACCGCAAGAGGCAGGGAAAATACTGCCCGCATTGATTTTTACAGCATCGGTTTGAATGGAAAAAATTTACAGCGGTTAACCTTTGGCGAATACAATAACACCAATATAAACCTTTCGCCCGATGGCAGTTATTTTATTACTACTTATTCAAATGTTACCACGCCCACAAAAATAACCCTGGTTAATAATAAAGGAAAAATAATTAAAGAAATAGGAGATGTAAAAGGTGAAGCATTTGCAGGATACAACCTGGCTACCACAGAATTGCTCCGGGTAAAAAGTGATGATGGTTTATACG
>JAYUBR010000004.1:0-9356 GCA_043740775.1 Ferruginibacter sp.
AACGCTTTATTTATTATGCTGTACCGGGGTTACCCTATGTTGGAATTACCCTTTCAATTACTGGAAACTTTACTGGAAATTGATAATCAACTGGGCAACTGGAGGCACCGCCATATCAACATGGTGCAACGGATGATTGGCACCCGCATTGGCACAGGAGGCAGTTCTGGTGCAGGTTACCTGAAAGCTGCCATGGATACACATGCTATTTTTAAAGAGATTGCGCAATTGAATAGTTTTTTAACCGACAGAAGAAAATTACCGTTGTTGCCAGGCGAACTGACTGCAAAACTGGGCTATAGTTTTTAACCACTGCCAACATTGGTGACAAAACACAAATTTAAAACGAAGAAATTTTTATATGTTCTTCTATGCCGGTTTTATTACCTTTTAAAAACGCAGTTACTTTTCTTTCGATATTCATCCATTGCTGGTGTGGTAAAAAAAGTCCGTAAGTGAGGATAAACACCACTTCAAAACCATAGATCATCAAAAAGATATAAATGAAAGCATGAAACAGTATTCCCGCTACCAGTAAGGGTTTTCGAAACATTTTTTTCCAGATCAATATTGGAAAACCCAACTCAAAAAGAATGGTTGCATAGTTGAAAAAATAATCAATCCACTTGTGCTGAACAATGTATTTATTAAAAGGGGTGCCCGTAAATCTTTCCATCGTCATTGCATAATAAGTGGCTTCGCCATGCAACCATACCGGATCAATCAGTTTTGCAATGCCTGCAGAAAAATAAACCACACAAAGGTGTAACATGATAGATAATGCCGCCAGGTTACTAATTAAATTTTTAAATTTTTGCAGATCACTGTCTTTCTTTTTTTGTTTAAATAAAACAAAAAACTGGTAAGAATCAGCAAAAATAAGATAGAATAAAATTATTCTTGTGAAGATATCCCCACCGTTCACAATCGACATGTTCATTTTTTGCAGCAGGTACAGAATTATAAAAAGTAACAATACGCTTAAATCCCGTCCAATACCGAGCAGGTTAGCAAACAGAACAATCATATACGCTGCTATAAACCAGCTATAATGGCTTTTTACAAAAGCAAAACCGTCGCCTGGCAATTGGTTGATGAAATTATTTTTAGCCTCTACAAAACCCGATTGGCCATATAAAACATCCAGGCTGCTCCAGTTAATAACGAGTTCTTTCAGCAACCAGCCGCAAATAGCCACTCTTAAAAAGGCCAGGTAAAAAGATTTGTAATTTTCTTTTTGCAACAATACCGTGTAATATGCTATTTGCTGTTGCATCAGGGATTTAAAGGTTTGTAAGCTGTTTCAAAAACAAGGGTTTCTTTTTGCAAAAAATTACTATCTGTCATTTGTTTAAATGGCCTGATTTGTTTTTCAGTAATCATTATTTTTATTTCTTTATCAGCGGTATCAATTTTTTTTTGCTGCAATATTATCCTAAAGTAATTGGTTAAAGTATTCACGAAAGCACTATACGCCTGTGTTCCGGCAACTACTGCAGTTGCATTGGCTATGTACAAAGAATCTGTTGTACCGGGTACATTACCGGCAGGCTTCTTTTTATTTGACCATACCATCAGCTTGATATTCCACACATTATTGTTAACCAGGTGATCGATGATATTTTCTTTTTGATTAAATGGAGCATGCCGTTGTTTTTGATGGGCAACATTTTCCAGCACTTCGATGGTATCCGATTTTTCCGGCGTCGTGATTCCTCTTACAATAAAATATAACCGGTCATTATAAGTGTTTGGCGGTGTAAATAATGTCCATGCAAAACCAAATATGCTTTTAAAACGAGGCGTGTGTTGGCTGATTATTTGTTTTGCCCTGCTGCAAGGCATTGCAAGGATAAAAATGATTACCCAGTACAATAAAAAAGCAGCGATACACAGGTAAGATAGTATTTTGTAAACCGGTTTTTTCATGCCTGATGAATAAAGATTATTACTGCCATACTGTTATAACAAGCAGTAAAATGGTTTGAACGGTTAAGGGTTCAAATATACGAAGCTAAATATTTGCTCCGGTAAAAATCAGAAAGCTTTCATCTGCTTACCTGGTTAAGGATGGGTAAGTATTTACTGTCATGCAATTTTTTCTCCTTTGCATTTTTAAAACATTTGCTGCATCCTTACAATCAAAATACCACTACCTGATTTAAATAATGAAGTGCTGTTGTATAATCGCCTTCATCACTGTATGCATTACCCATGTTGTAGTACAATTCATTTTGGGCGATATGATAAGGTAAAATTGTGTTGAATATTTTAACCGCCTTTTCGTACTCCTTTAATTTTAAAAGCGCAATGGCAATATTATTTTTATAATTCACTATAAAAAAAACATCGGGGTTTGTTTTGTTTTCAACAACGGAAAGCGCCTTTTCAAAATAACGGATACTCTTTCTGTAATCACCTGTTTCATAATAAAGTGCTCCTGATTTATTAAAGAGTCTTTCTGATTCGCCGATACCACGATTGAGGTCATTGATTGCCTCCGCTTTGGAATAATAATACTTTGCACTATCGAGGTTATTGAGTGTATGGTGAACACTGCCTGCATATAAATATGGTTTAAACAACAAAGAATCTGGCAGGTGGTTGCCTTTAAAAGCGCAGGAAATAGCTTTTCGAAAAAAGAGAAGCACCTGTTGCTGCCCATTTCCAGACATTGGGATGATGTAATCAAATTTTCACAAAAGTAAATACTGTCCTGAGCAGTTTAACAAAACATGGTTGCTAAACCAACAGGGTTCGTTACAACATTTCCTGTAGTCCGGCCACTACTGTATCCACTTCTGCCATTGTATTATTTTTACAAAAACTGAATCGTACTGTTACCTGGTTGGGATTGTTGTTAACAGCCCTGATTACATGACTGCCCTGTTCAACCCCACTGGTACAGGCACTGCCACCGCTGGCACAAATATTATGTATGTCCATATTGAAGAGCAACATTTCTGATTTTTCCGTTTTAGGAAAACTTACACTCAGCAAAGTGTATAAACTTTTTCCAAAAACATCGCCGTTAAATGCTACGCCCGGGATATTTTTTTTCAATACATCGTGCATATATTTTTTGATGCTTCCGATATAAGTACTGTCTTCTACAAAGGCTGCTGTTGCCAGTTCCAGCGCTTTTGCAAACCCAACAATACCATAAATATTTTCGGTACCGGCACGCATGTTACGTTCCTGACCGCCACCTTGCAACAATGGCTTTATCCGCACATTTTCGTTGATGTATAAAATGCCTACACCTTTAGGGCCGTGAAATTTATGTGCAGCGCCGGTGATAAAATGTACCGAGGTATTTCGAAGGTCAAAGGGAAAATGACCCACTGTTTGCACCGTATCACAATGAAAAATGGCATTGTATAATTTACATAAATTACCAACAGCATGTATGTCGAGTATATTGCCAATTTCATTATTGGCGTGCAATAATGTAACCAGTGTTTTTTCTTCTGTAGCAGCCAGTAATTTCTCCAGGTGTTCCAGGTCTATATGTCCGTTGGGTAACAATTTTACATGGCTTACTTTAACAAGGCCCTGCGCATCTAAATTTTCAACAGTATGCAAAGTAGCATGGTGTTCAATAGCAGATGTAATGATATTAGTACAACCAAGATCCTTTACTGCTGCTGTAATGGCGGTATTGCTGCTTTCTGTTCCGCCACTGGTAAAAAATATTTCTGCCGGATGCGCATTTAAAATTTTTGCTACCGATTTTCTTGATTGTTCAATCGCCATTTTAGTTTCTCTTCCATAAGAATAAATAGAAGAAGGGTTGCCAAATTTTTCAACCAGGTAAGGCATCATTGTATCCAGCACAGCAGGATCAAGTGATGTTGTTGCAGCATTATCAAAGTAAATTCTGTTCATATCAGGTGAGTGGTGAATAGTGAGTAGTGAGTGGTGAACAGTGAATAGTTGTGAATGCCTAAAATAATTATCAGCAGTGATTTGTGAACAATGGATTATGAGTACTGTAACATAAACAGGTTAAAACCCTATTCACCATTCACTATTGGCTATTCACTAAATCACTTCATGAATATCTTTCATTAATCTTTTAGCAATATTATCCGCGGTAGTTTCAAAATTGCTTTCTGCATAAATACGGATGATGGGTTCTGTATTGCTGGTACGCAGGTGTACCCAGTCGTTATCAAATTCAATCTTTAACCCATCTTCTGCATTGATGGGCTGGTTTTTATATTTGTCTTTTATTTTATCAAATACAGATTGCACATTAATACCCGTTGATAAAGTGATTTTATTTTTGCTGATAAAATAGCCGGGATAAGTATTGCGCAATTGCCTGATACTTTTTTTACTGTTGGCCAGATGTGTTAAAAACAACGCAATCCCAACGAGCGCATCACGGCCATAATGCAGATCTGGTACAATTATTCCACCGTTGCCTTCGCCACCAATTACCGCATTTACTTCCTTCATTTTATTCACCACATTTACTTCGCCCACTGCACTGGAAAAGTATTGCCCGCCATGCATCACCGTAACATCTTTTAATGCTTTGGTAGAAGACATATTGGAAACGGAATTTCCTTTTTTTCTGCTCAATACATAATCTGCTACTGCTACCAATGTATACTCTTCACCAAACATACTGCCATCCTCACATACAAAACACAAACGATCAACATCTGGGTCAACCGCTATACCAAGACTGGCATTTTGCTTTACTACTTCTGTGCTTAATTCCGTGAGATGTTCAGGTAATGGTTCAGGATTGTGGGCAAACTTTCCGTTAACTTCTTCGTTCAGTACTACAATATCTTTTACACCCAATGCCCTTAACAACGCAGGTACAGCAATAGCACCGGTACTGTTTACTGCATCCAGCACTATTTTAAATTTCGCTTTTTTAATGGCCGCAACATCTACCAAATCATAATTTACAACGGCATCAATGTGCTTTTGTAAAGAGCCTTCATCAGCAATGGTGGTGCCCAGTTTATCAACCGGTACAAAATTAAAATCCTCTGCTGCGGCAATTCTTAAAACTTCCATTCCCTCAGCAGCATTAATAAATTCGCCTTTACTGTTGAGCAATTTTAAAGCATTCCATTCTTTAGGGTTATGGCTTGCGGTTAATATAATTCCACCGGCTGCATTTTCAAAAACCACGGCCATTTCCACAGTAGGCGTTGTACTGTAATCAAGATCAACTACATCAAAGCCCAATGCATTCAGCGTACTGATCACCAGGCTTTTTACCATTGCACCACTGATTCGTCCGTCGCGGCCCAATACAATTTTTCTGTTAGCACCTTCTTTCATCAGTAGTGTGCCATAGGCTGCCGTAAATTTCACCACATCCAATGGAGTAAGGTTATCGTTTGTTTTGCCGCCGATGGTGCCTCTTATACCTGATATGCTTTTTATTAATGCCATTTGCTGCAATAATTTAAGTGAACGGTAAAGATAAGCAATACATGATTGCTTCCAAAGCTTAACCTGATTGCAATCGGGGGAGTTTTTTTGGATTAAATCACCTGGGTGTGAACTCAGCTATAATAATAACTTTTCGGAAAGTTTTTTTGAAAGCAAAAGGCTTTATTCTTTTTTTACAAACACCAGTGTGCCCCTGTCGGCAGAATAAATTGTAGAGAAAAATTCCGCCAATGCTACTGCGTCAGCAACAGGATAACGGCCACTGTTTCGCTGAAAATTTCTGACATACAAAATTTTTCCGTCACTGATTTTTACCACAGTGCTGTAAGTACCAAACCTGGTATCAACAGACATATTTGCGGGAATACTTTCAGGTGTGTAACCGGCAGGCATATTTATTTCAACAGAATCAATATCTGTAAATGCGTAAGGCAGTTTTATCTCAAACTTTCTTTTGTCAGCATTGGTAAGTTTCGCCTGTGATTTGTTTAGAATATTGGGTGAGATAAATAATCTTTTACCGGTAATGATACAAAAATTATTGGCTGTTAATTCCAGCTTTTCAGTCACTACAGGCAGTTGCCCTTTTTCACTTGCGTAATTAAAACTGGTGACATCGTAAGATGGAAGATTCAATGCTGCTTTTAAGATTTCTGCAATTTTTTCTTTGTTAACAGCATCCAGCATTCCCTGCAATTCATCTTGTTGTTGCGCCCTGTATTTTGTTTCAATGCCGGCTATAAGTTTTCCTTCTTCATTTACAGAAGCTATAATTTTTCTTGTCTGCAGGTTATCATTTTTTTGATAGTCCGGAGTACGCACTAATACACCGCCGCTTTCATCTACCAGCAAGGCATTGCGGTTACTGGTAAACCCGCTGAGATACCCCATGGGCAAGGTCTGGCTGGTGCATTCCAGCCAGATGGTATCTTTAGGCTGTGGCACACAAACAATGATATGGTTGAATTGGTTGGAGGGAAAATCACTGAGTAATGAATTTTTATTTTGCCCGGCTTTAATGAGTGTATAAAAAGATTTAATACCGGCTTCTTTCAATAAAGAATACATATAATTGCTGAGTGCTTTACAATCGCCGTAAGCCTTTGTTGCTACATAAGCCGCATCAAATGTTTGCCATCCGCCAATACCAAGTTGTATGCTGATATAACGGGTATTTTTTTGCAGGTATTCATACAGAATTTTTATTTTTTCCCTGGATGAAGGTACATTGTCCGTCAGTGCATGCACTTGTTGTTTGATGTTGGCAGGCAACTGGTCTCTGCCGGTATTGAGCCTGTAAATAAATTTGCCAAACCCCTGCCAGTCACTCATATTACCTGTGTGCTGCTGTATTTCAAAATTTGACGGAGCTAAAAAAACTGCCGTTGTAATTTCGTGCCATTCCGGTTGATACCTTTCACTTTCAATTGCCGGTAACTTTTCAACTGTCCATTCATATTGCTGCGATTCTTTCAGGGTAGTTTTTTGCGGCTCTTTGCCATAGTTAAATGCTTTAAAGCGAAGTGTATAACCCAGTGGGCATTGCACCGTTAGTTTGCTTTTTTCTACTGAATAATTTTCATCTTCCACAGGCAACCAGCGGGGTAAATAAAAAACTCCCTTTAATTCAATTTCTGTTTGATACTCTACCGTATAAGGATACATTTTGCAATTAAAATTGTGGTGTTTAATCCTGGCATCATCGGCCAGTGAAGACTCGGATGAGCCTGTCAAATCCTGCACGTCGCTTTTTTTAAGCGATTTTATTTTTTTACCATTGGCATCATACAAAGTACCGTCAATACTTTGAATGGAAATAAACTGATCATAGTTTTCTGTTAAAGAAGCTGCTTCTTCTCCGCCCGCATTTAGTATGGTAACTGCATATTTATTGTATAAGATCGCCTTACCGGGACCTTTAATTTCTATGCGTATTTCTTCCATTCTTTTTACAACATTTGCATGTGGCAACAGCTCCGCCGGAATCAGTTTTACATCGTAATTATTTTGAGCAATTGCTGTAAAAAAGCAAACGGTATTGAGGAGGATTACTATAAAATACTTCTTCATGGTTATTTCTTTTTAAATACAATTTGTTCTGCATGTTTTTTTACGATGTAATCAAAAAAATTCCGGAGTGTTTCATAATCTTCCGGTAAAAAAGTTGCTTTTTCCAGCTTTATCCTGCTTCGCAATAAAACCCCATCGTCAGATTTTGAAATAAGGTATTCAAAATAACCTTCGCCTCCATTTAGGCTTACTTTTGCTGATTTTGGTAATTCATCTACAACATATCCAGCAGGTATTTCAATTTGAAAATTATAGGTTTCGTCCAATTTATAAGGCATTTCAACAGGGTATTTTCTTTCAGCAGCAGTAAAGAAATTTTCTTTATAGCCTTCTTTTAACATAGGGTTGAAGTATATAATGTTACTGCTGTTGTCACCGTCAATGGTGATGGTATGCGACATCCTCATGGATTTTTCACCGTCATTTTCATCTTCGTATTTGATATCATCAATAGACAAATCTCCGTTGTAGGATTCTTTTAATTTCTTTTCAAAAGCTTCTTTCCCATTATCAATAAATTTCTCCCGGATATTGCTTGATTCATAATATCCCAACATGGTACTAAATGTACCTGTCCATTTACCCGGCTTCTTTTCATCGTTAAAAAGCATCACGTTGGTAAACTTCGATTCCTTCATACTGTCTGCATAAAAATATACCGGATTTGCATCTCTGTTAATTATCCTACCAGGGCCGTTAAAACAGTCTTCAGGCAGTTTATTGAAACCCAGGTACGGTTTCGACGCATCTAAGAAATAATTTTCACCTTCTATTTCCAGTTTACAAATAACATAATTAAAGCGGTTGATGAGCGGATAAAATTCATTAGTTATTCCATTGGCCCTGGTGCTTAAAATAACTGGGCTGGCCTGCATATTTTCGTGCCGCAGCATGGTGGTTAATAATAAATTTATATCAGCCACTGAGCCACTTTTATTCTTAAAAATTTCTTTCATACCTGTTGATAAATAAATGCCATGGTGTCCGTTGCATTTAAAAGTATTTTTTACAAAGGCATATATTTTTTTTGCTTCGTCCATCGCACCATTTGTACCTGCCTTTGCCGCTTTCATATCATCATTCAACCATCCGTTATCTTTATCTAACTTTTCACCAAAGTCTTCATCTTTCAACAGCGATTCTGACAGGCTGGCCCATGTACCCATAATATCTCTATGGGGAGAATTAGGAAACTGTTGCCCCGACATTTGAAACTCAATTTTAGAAATATGGTTGTCTAACGAAGTGGTAAATTTTTCTTCCTTCAAAGCAGGTACATTTTTCATAACCCATCTGCTGGTAGTGTTTGTGGTGGAAAGGTTAAAGGTTTCAGTTCTCATACCATCTCCCTCTTCCCTTACGCTATAATTTGCGCTTCTGCTTTTACTGGTTTTAACGTCAAATAAATTGTATCCTCGTGACAAAAATACATACTCAAAAAACAGCGGCATATCCACTTCGTATTCACTCCATACCCTAGGGTAGCTGCCCTGAAAAACCCAATCATGCAGGTTGAATAAAAATTCGGAAGTGATAGTATAGGAATACTCTATAATGGAACCTTCTTTAACAGAAGGCATACTAAATTTTTTTACCACATGGTTTTTATCAAGCTTGTCTTTAAAAACGGCATCCTTGCCGAGTTTTGTTTCAACTACAACTCCATTTTCAAGGTTATAAGTACTTGCTTTAAGACTTTCCAGTTTCTCTTCTGCCATGGATTTGGTAGAGATATACAATGGTATCTCCACGCTTGCCAGATCAAAGCCTTTCTTATTGATAATTTTAATACGCCGCTGGTGCTTGTATACCAGGCTGAACCAGCCCTTGTTATTGCCTTCAAAAGAACTGTTGCCGATATC
>JAYUBR010000005.1:0-9338 GCA_043740775.1 Ferruginibacter sp.
CACAAGCCTTATGTTTGAATGCTGCTGCCACACCATTATCAGTAACAGCGACAGGAGCCGGTTTAACCTATCAATGGTACAGCAATACAACTAATTCAACTAGCGGGGGAACTTTACTGGGCGGCGCTATATCATCTACTTACACTCCGGTAACAACCACTGCCGGAACCCTGTACTATTATGTAATTGTTAGCGGTACATGCACACCTGCTGTAACCAGTACTGTTTCAGGTGCAGTAACGGTTAATGCTAATTCAACCATTGTCCTTACCTCCACAGCAGCAGGGACTAATGCTCAAACAATTTGTATCAATACTGCATTAACAAATATTACTTATGCAATAGGGGGAGGCGGAACAGGCGCTACAGTTACCGGATTACCTAAAGGGATTACAGGTATTTATAGCGCAGGTGTATTCACCATAAGCGGCACACCCTCTGTATCAGGTACATTCAATTATACTGTTACCACTGCAGGGCCATGTGTCAATTCTTCTTTAAGCGGAACGATAACCGTAAATGCCAATTCAACCATTAGTTTATCATCAGCGGCAGGGACTAATGCTCAAACAATTTGTATCAATACTGCACTAACAAATATCATTTATACAATAGCCGGTGGCGGAACAGGAGCTACAGTTACCGGATTACCTGCAGGTATTACCGGATCATACAGTGCAGGAGTGTACACTATCAGCGGTAAACCTAACGTTTCTGGCATCTTCAATTATACCGTTACTACTACAGGGCCATGTGTCAATCTTTCTATAGGAGGAACAATAACCGTAAATGCCAATTCAACCATTACGCTTACCTCAGCAGCAACTACTTCACAAACAATTTGTATCAATACTGCACTAACAAATATCACTTATGCAATAGGGGGTGGCGGAACAGGCGCTACTATTACAGCAGGGGCATTGCCAGCCGGTGTTAGCGGTTCTTATAGCGCAGGTGTATTTACCATCAGCGGCATACCCACTGCTTCGGGCACATTCAGTTATACGGTTACTACTGCGGGGCCATGCGTCAACCTTTTTTTGAGCGGAACGATAACCGTAAATGCCAATTCAACAATTACCTTGTCATCGGGGACTAATGCTCAAACAATTTGTATAAATACTCCACTAGCAAATATTACTTATTCAATAGGCGGAGGCGGAACCGGGGCTACAGTTACCGGATTACCTACGGGAATTACAGGAACTTATAGTGCCGGGGTTTACACCATCAGCGGAACACCGACAGTACCAGGAGTATTCAGTTATACAGTGACCACAGCAGGGCCATGTATCAATAATTCATTAAGCGGATCTATTTCTGTTGACCCTGTTTCTGTAGGAGGCACGCTAACCATTGCCGGATCACCGGCAACTCCATTCAATTCTATCACTTTATGTCCTCCCCTCCCAGGATCACCTAACACGGCTACCATTAATTTGGGTACTCATGTAGGCACCGTAACATGGCAATCATCTACAAATGGAGGTACCGACTGGATATCGGCCGTGGGTACGGCAACCCAGAATTCACTTATGGTTTCCAACGTTCCGACCACAACGATATACCGGGCTTTTGTGAAAAGCGGTCCTTGCACGCAATCCTATTCAAATATTGCTATTGCAGTGGTGATTCCACCATTACCCCCCGACAATATCATAGCTACACCGCCTATAATTTGCCTCGGGCAATCATCAACGCTTACTTCAGGTACTGGATTACCGCCGATAGGCATTCCAGCCAGCTCAGGAGGTTTTAACAATGGGGCAAGTGATGATAAAATTTGGACTGTTCGGTATTTTAACGGAAGTGTATTTGTAATAGATCAGAATGCTTTAAATGCGGGTGCAGATAATGGAGCCCCAACATACTGGAGAGAAAGTAATGGGACAAAATACTTAGATTATAATTCACTTTCCGGTAAATTCGCTATCACTCATGGTATATATAACACCACTCTTGAGTCTCCGATATTTAGTCTGGCTTATCAGACTGCTGCAACACTTACTTTCTCACAGGCATATAATTTCCAGCCAGGAGATAGTGGTAGAATTGAATTTTCCACAGACGGAGGCACAACCTATAATACTGTTCCTTTAGTTCCTACCTATACGGGCGCCTTGGGTCCAAATACTGGATTTGCTCCCACATCAATTGACCTTTCCCAATATATTGGTCTGTCTAATTTAAGATTCAGATTCCATTTTTATAGCAACAGCATTAACAGTGTTTGGGCAGTAGATAATTTAAGTACACCTTCTACGTCATTACCTATAAACTATACCTGGTCTGGTACCATACTAAATACGACTTCTGGTTCTCCGGTTATTGCCATACCAACCAGTGCCGGGATAACTACATATACCATAAATACTACTATAGGAAGTTGCCCCGGTGGCAGCGGAACGGTACAGGTAACTGCACTCATACCGGCTTCATTTACTGCAGCCCAGCAACCACAGCCAAGTACAGTATGTGTTGGGAATACCACTTCATTTACGGGCACTCCTTCAGGCGACAACCTGGTATATAAGTGGGAAAGAAGCGCTGATAATGGCATAACATGGTCGACGCTAACAAACGCTGCTCCTTATACCATTGTCAGCAGTACCAGCCCTAATTCTTCTCAACTTAGCATCGCCGGGGCAGGAACTGCTGTTGCAAATGTTGATGATCTTTACAGGCTCACGGCTAATAATGTTGCCTGTGGGGCAGCAGCCGTTCCCGTGCCCATGAAATTAAATTATGTGTGGAAAGGAAATAGTAACATCAACTGGTATGATGCTACGAATTGGGCTGCCGGCGTAGTACCTGATATTAATTGTACAGATGTTTATATTTTAGGCAGCAGGCCTAATCAACCTACTATTGATTACCTGGCGCCGGGTATTAATAATTTAAGAATGTTAACAGGCGGAAGGTTAACCATTAATGCAACAGGAACTTTACAAGTGGCCGGGCATATTTATATTTCTGATTTAAATTCTATCACCGCTCGAAATGGCTCGCTTAACATGAATGCGCCTACAACTTTAGCCCCGTTGGCTAACCAGTCAATAGACGCCAATACTTTCTTTAAAAATGACCTTAATAATTTAAATTTAGATAAAAATGGTGCCCGTACAATCACGCTTAACGGTGTTTCAGGGGATACTCTAAATCTTTATGGCGTATTGTCTTTTACCGGCGGCGGCAATAAAAACTTTGTAACCAATGATGTACTTATCCTTAAATCCCTTTATGTAGGTACTGCCAACGTAGCGGATATGAACAACGGCGGAACCAGTACCGGTAACACCATCACTGGCCAGGCAACTGTAGAGCGTTTTATAAACACAGGTACCTCCGGCAATGCCCATGCTAAAAGCTGGCAATTTGTGGCTGCTCCAATCACTACAGCAGGGCAGACTGTAAAACAATCATGGATGGAAAATCAGGTAGCTCCACCGCCTACCGGCTATGGAACCTGGGTAACTTCTAATCTTTTTCCTGCTGGCGGTTTTGATGCAATTTCGGTTGCACCTTCCATGAAATATTACCAGCCCGCAGTGCCGGATAGCCTCGGAACACCCGATAGTTGGTTGGGTATATCTTCCATAAGTGTTCCTGTAAATAACGCCCAGGGATACATGCTTTTTGTAAGAGGCGACAGAAATATAAAATTCATTAATGCACTGGCAAACGTAACCACTTTAAGGGCAAAAGGCCCGTTATACCAGCCTAATACCCTTCCTCCGGTTTCCATTATAAGTCCAAAATTATATCAATCTATTGGTAACCCTTATGCTTCCGCTATTGATCTTACAAAAATGATCTCAGGTGGAGGATTTGTAAATTTGAATAACGATGTTACTGTTTGGGATCCTTATATCGGAGGTCGCTATGCAGTAGGAGGTTACCAAACCCTGGCCGCCGCAAATAATTATGTGCCTACAGTTTCAGGAACCACCACTTACCCGGCAGGTGTTTCATCACCTTATATTCAAAGTGGCCAGGCATTTTTTGTGAAATCGAGCGGTGCGGCAGGTACTGCTACCTTCTCCGAGGGGGTTAAGTTGAACGGCAGCCGCTTAGTCAACAGGGTTGGAAGCGGGTTTATATCGGAAAGGAATTATTTCAGAGTAAGTTTATATACCGGATCCGGATTAGTAGCTGATGGTAATGCCGTGGTATTCAGTACTGCTTATTCAAATAAGATAGATGCGGATGACGCCTATAAATTAGGCAATGGAGGCGAAAATTTAGGCATCAGCCGTAACGGCATCTCATTGGCGGTGGAAGCCCGCAGCCCCGTTACAGAATCAGATACCGTGTTTTACAGGATGTGGAATTTGGGTCAACAAAGCTATCAACTGAGGTTTGCTCCTGAAAATATGGAAAGGGCAGGTGTAAGCGCTGAATTGATAGATAAATATTTGGAGAAAAGAATGCCTGTAGGCTTAACTGCCGATACTACCTATTATGCTTTCAGCATTACTTCAGAAGCGGCAAGTAAGGCGGCAGACAGGTTTATGGTTGTGTTCAAAGAGGAAATAAGGCCATTAACTTTCACTTCTGTAAAAGCCTACCAGAAAAATAGAGATATAGCCGTAGAATGGAAAGTGGAAAATGAAAGGCTTGTTAATCATTATGAAGTTGCAAAATCGGTGGATGGAAGAACCTTTACGAAAGTAGATACGGTTGCAACGGATAAGTCATTATCAGGTAGCTTTAACTGGCTTGATGTACATGCTGTAGAAGGGTTTAATTATTACCGGATAAAAAGCGTCAACTTTAGCGGAGAATCAACTTACAGCGATATTGTGAAAGTGTTTATGGGTTCATTAAAGCCTTTAATAACTATTTATCCTAATCCGGTTAGAGATGGAGTATTGAACCTACAGTTTGCCAATGAGCCGCAGGGGAATTATGGAATCAGGTTGTTGAACAACTTAGGGCAGATAATCGTATCTAAACAAGTTACCCATGCCGGTGGCAACAGCACCCAGACTATTAAGTGGGATTACAACCTCGTGCATGGGGTGTATCATTTGGAAGTTTTTAAACCAGATGGAGGAGTGAAGGTGATTAAGGTGTTGTATTAGAGCAGCAGGTAACGATTGATAAATGACAAATTGAAAAACTTCCGGAGTCGAAAGGCTAAGGAAGTATTAGTTTGGTTGAGTAAGAAATAGGGGAAACTACATTTTGGCTTATATTGAAGTTTTAAAAATGATTTTTGTAAAATCTGAAAAAACTACATTTTTACTCATAAACAGGAATAAAATCAATCCAAAGAAATGCAATAAATATCTTTCTTATTAGTTATAATTATTGGTATCAATTAAATAATTTATAGAATAATTAATTTAAGCCGCATCGGCTGCTAGTTCTTTGAAAGTCTTGGTTTTAGTTGACACTACTCTGAGCATAATATTTCGGAAAATGTATTGTTCTGTATTTCTTCTGTTGGTTCGAAAGCAATATTCATCCAGGTATTTTTGATAATGCTTATTACTGCATTGATGATGGATGCCTCGAAGCCATCCTTTTAAATTCATTATTTGTTGATGGAGTACGGGAAATCCTTTGCCCTTATTGCTTTTTCGCTGTTCTGCTTTTGGAAATTTTTCTTTTAGCTTGTCATAACTTGGGTATTGATCAGTGATAACTTTGGCATCATTGGCAACTGTAGTTTCTATAATTGGATATAAAGAATCTTTTGTGTAATCAGCAATTTTTTTACAATATACCCGGCCAATTTTTTTGCCTGGTCTTATTTCTGCCATGATGAGAGTCTTTTTCTTTTTACCATCCGAGCGTCCTGGCTTTCCTTTTTCCGGACCCCCTGTTACAAATTTATCAATATGCACTTCTTCCGTTAGTGGGTTGTTGCCACTGGAAGCAAATGTTTGTTGAATTTTACAATGAAATAGCCACGCTGTAGGCGGGCTGATTCCAACCTCCTTTGCTAATTCATAAGATGAAATACCTTTCT
Source organism: Ferruginibacter sp. (assembly GCA_043740775.1). Taxonomy (GTDB): domain Bacteria; phylum Bacteroidota; class Bacteroidia; order Chitinophagales; family Chitinophagaceae; genus Ferruginibacter. Next base: position 5,978 of record JAYUBR010000005.1, read on the forward strand.
TCTTGCAATACCTGAAAACAGCATAAAAAGCCTTGTGCAGACTGAATTTCAGGTTATGAAAGATTGTATGGGCAGATGCCGATTCATCATACTTGCAAGCAGAACAGCGCTTGGCAAAAGGTTGATAACCTTTGGTAAAATAATCGCATCCACACTTATTGCAGACATATCCATCATGCCACTTTAGCGCTGCTCAATATTGAAGACAATCATTGCGATCCGAAAATTTTCTTTGAAATTCAAATGCAGATAGTGTTGAAAACATAACCAAATTATTTAGTTTAAAAATATTAAATAATTTAGACTTTTCAAAGAACTGTATTAGCGTTGAGGCTAATCTTTATTGACCTATAATTTTATTTATCTCACTATTATATAATTGCCTTTTATGAAACGATTTCCAAAGTGGATTTTAATTCTCAGTATTTTAATGGTGTTCTTCATTTGTTTGCCGGGTATAGCACAAGGCCAAGTTGTTGACCCATGTCCAGATCCTGACCTAAATTGCCCCATAGATGGCGGCCTTCCTGCTTTAATAGTTGTAGCTGTAGGTTATGGAATAAAAAAAGTAAGGGATGCGAGGAAAGGTAGGTTTGTTGGTTAAGTAGTCAATAAAGTTGGTTGTATTGGGAAATATTTAAACTCATATAATCGTACCAGATAAATAGCCAGGGTAAGTTTGTCTTTAGGCTTCTATAAGCATTCCTAAGCTTTTTATGTACATGCCTGTTTTTGTCATTTGCATCTAATTTTCTTTCGTTTAAAAATGCGCTCCATTTATTATACTCGTATAAATAGTCTAGTTTTAGCAGGTTATTTACTCCCTTATCCAGCAGGCCTTTTATGTCTTTGATGGAGGCAAACGTTCTGAAGTTGGTGTAGTTAATCCGAATGATGGAAGATCACCTTTTTTAAGAACACATGCTGATGGTCAATGGAACGATAATTTACTTTCTTTACCGGAATTGCCAACCGTTTCAATTTAATACATTAAAAAATAAATTTTATGTCAGACAAATTAGTAAAGTTTACTCTGTCCCATAACGAGGAAAAAGATTCATGGAATTTAACAAATGATCAAACTGATAAAGTTGTAAAAAGATTTGAATACAAACAAGATGCTACTAAAGGTGGCGTCCTATCTAATACAATCGGAAAAGAAGGCGGCTCAGTAAAATTAAAACAATGGATAACCACTATCAGGAGGAACGTACATTTCCAAGAAGTGCTGATCCTAAAAAATCAAAAGGTTAATTTTCTATAAAAGAAGATTTTAAATTTTGAATGTCAAGCTAGGCTTGCAGGTAATTCTTGGATTACCCCAACCTAAAGTATAATCAATTGCAGCAACCCACCTGAAATAGAGTGATTTGCCCTATTTTAAAACACTTATTTCCTGGCATACAGTAAATTCCTATTCCAGAAGTTTACACAATTGGTCTGTATCAGGCAGTATACCTTTCATTTGAGCTGGCGTGTGCTTAGAAGTTTTATAAGTAGCCACACCCATAGCCTTATCAAAACTTTTAATAGCAAACTCAACCACGGTGTTATTCTTTTCTTTGCAAAGCACAATGCCAATGCTGGAGTTTTCGTGCGGCAGTTTTATTTTCTCATCCAAAACGTTCAGGTAAAAATTTAGCTGCCCTGCATCTGCAGGTTTAAATTTAGATTTTTTTATTTCAATCGCAACTAGGGCTTGTAATTGGCGATTAAAAAATAAAAGGTCAATAAAAAACTCATCCCCATCCACTTCAATTCTGTATTGGTTACCAATAAAACAAAAGCCTTTTCCCATTTGAAGGATAAAGTTTCTGATGTTTAAGACTACCTGCTGCTCAATATATCTTTCATCTTACAGTTCATCACCAGCAATAAAATCCAGTAGGTATTCGTCTTTAAACACCTTCAGTGCCGATGGCTTCATAGATTCCGAAATTGTCGTCTGGAAATTATTCGGCAACTTTCCCTGTTTCTTGAACAAGTCAGCATCAATCTAATGTTCCATAATACTAACTGACCAAAATTGGGTTGCGGAATGCTCTATGTAAAAGAACCTTTCGTCAGCCTCCTTACAACGGTTTAGCAATAGTATATGATGGGTAAAACTGATGCTGTAAAATGCCTCCAATTGGATCGTTGGCAACGGCCCAATTGGATTACTACCTCCATTTTGAGCAGTAAAATCGGTATTCGCCATTTGGGCCGTCACTGACGGCCTAATTTCAAAATTTGAATATGCCTCAAAAAATTGCCTCATTTTCTTAAGATTTGTAAAGGAGAACCCCTTCAAACCTGGCAGGTTACTTTGTAAATCCACGGCAATTTGCACCAGTACCTTAGTGCCCCATTTTTGGGCTTTAACCTTTTCAGAAAGCATTCTGCCAGTTTTGAAATACAAAAGTAATTGTTCACGGTTTGCGAGCCTTGCGGCCTGGTATCGGCTATTAATAATCTCCTGCTTCAAAGAGCGGATAAATTCCAGGTAATTTTTATCTGGTTTCATAATTTGAATTTTACTACTTATACATGCTTAATGATCAAGAAATAAAAAAGACCCGTCCAATCTTATGCCGTCAAAAGATTGGCAAGTCTTGTTAAATCAGATATAAAATGGTTCGAGAATTGTATAATCCGGTTCGGGTAACCCTGCCGCAATGGTTAATTTATTCAATAGCAGCCTTAGCAAGCATCAATAATTACGATGATTGCTTCTTATCCCTTAAGTTTGGGTATGCTATCATCTTCTTCAAAAATCAATACAGTTTAATATCCTCAGTAGGTGGACGGAAAGGTAATATTTGTTTTTATTTTTTAAACATAGTCGTTTGTTGGGGCTGTCTTTACTTTTTACAGATGCAACAAACATCCGGCTCCCTTGACGGGCAGTGATATTGCAATATGTTAGTGGGAATAGTTATTTCTCCCGGTGGCCTGTTCTTATTCATTTTTAGTAAAACTTCATTTATACGTTTATTTTTCAATTTATGTACAGGTGTTGTTTTAAACCGCCTTTTCTGCGGGTTTCTTCGGGTGTTGTTCGGGTCTTGTTCGAGGCATGTTCGGCAATTACCGAAGCTGTATCGAAGCGGTCTCGAACAAGTGTCGAAGAAGGTATAGCGCATTCACGTAGTTTTACTATCCTTTGCCGCCCTGGCTGGCAGGGCGATTATTTTTGCAACTGGTACCAGGTAATACCAATCGGTGTCATTTGACCACAATATGGCAAAATTAACCACATTATAGCACAACTGGCATAACCCGCAGGGCAAACGCATTAAAACTTTCGAGTTATCCCCACTGGTGGATTATTATATGATTGTTTATTGACTACTAAGTTGGTTTTTGCACAAAAAAGCCA
>JAYUBR010000006.1:0-9332 GCA_043740775.1 Ferruginibacter sp.
GAATACTTTATAAGCAATTGATCACTTTGCATCAGTCCATTTTAATTTTGGTTGCAAGAATTGTAGTAGTAAAACCAATGATTGCAATAACGGTAAAGGACCAGCGCAAACCTGCAGCCTGTGCAATAAAACCTATCAATGGCGGTCCCAGTAAAAAGCCTAAAAATCCAACGGTGGAAAGCGCTGCCAGTGCAGCCCCAGGTGACATAGTGGTTGATTTTCCGGCAAGCCCGTAAGTTAGCGGTACTACAGATGACACGCCGATGCCGACTAATAAAAAGCCAATTGTGGCCGGTATAATAAATGGAAAAATTACGGCTGTAAGTAAACCACAGGTAATAACAATTCCACTCAGTTGCAACATAAGCTTAACTCCAAATTTGGTAACCAGCAAGTCGGCCACAAAGCGTCCTCCGGCCATTGAACTCATAAAAGCAATATAACCTATAGTTCTTAATGAGCCGGGCACCTGCAAAACTTTGTCAAAATAAACACCACTCCAGTCAAACATGGTTCCTTCGCAAACAAGACTGCCAAAAGCTATCAGCCCTAATTTTAAAACAGACTTATCTGGTTTGGCAAAAATGGGTTGTTTGGTATTGCCTCTGTCTGCAGGAAGTGCATGTTTATGTGCGGCAAAAATCAGCATGGCGGCGGCCACACCAATGATGCAAAAATGTTGAAAAGGCGATAGCCTGAAAGAGATCATAACTGTACTTGCAGCAGCGCCGGTAAACCCTGCTAAACTCCACAAACCATGAAAAGATGCCATGATGGAACGGCCATAAATTGCCTCCACACCAACAGCCTGTGTGTTGATAGAAATATTTAACAGGTTACCACAAAAACCAAACATAAACAATGCAGCGGAAAGCTGCCAGGTGGTTGTTGCAAGACCCAGCAATAATAAAACGCCGGGATATAAAATCGCTCCTGTAATCATTACTTTTTTACTTCCGTAACGGGATACAAGGAAACCTGCCAGTGGAAGGCCGGTCATTAAACCTGCGGGCAATGACAATAACACACTGCCTAAACCTGCATCGCTTAAATGCAGGTTGTTTTTAATATCCGGTATACGGCTTGCCCACGATGCAAACACAAACCCGGCTATGAAAAAAAATATACTCACCGCAATACGGTAAGTTCTGTTGATAGAAACAGGAAGGGCTAAAAGCATATCAGGTGAATATTATGAAATAAAAAATCATACAAACTGTTGCATCAGTTGTTGCATGTTTTGTGATGCATTACACAACGATACAAGCTTGCTGATAACACCTTCTACCAGTGCATCCGGGCAACTGGCACCACTGGTTAATAAAATTTTTACCGGTTGTTTTGAAGGTAAAAAACCAGGAGTGGTAAGTTGTTGTTTTGTATGAAAATTATAATGCATAATTTCTGTTGATGAAAGTATGTTTTCTTCGCTGCTGATGAAATAAGTGGGTAGTTTTTCTTCACACAATTCAACCAGGTGAGAAGTGTTACTGCTGTTGTAGCCGCCCACTACAATGGCAAGGTCAGCTGGGGTTTGCAAAAGGCCATATACCGCAGTCTGGTTATCGTTGGTGGCATAGCATAAGGTATCCCTTGTATCTGCAAAATGAGTTTCAATGGTAGCTTCTGTTAAACCATATTTTTTCATCATCACTTGTTTTAAAAAATCTGAAATAGCCTGTGTATCACTGGCCAGCATAGTGGTTTGGTTTACCACACCAAAGCGTTGCAAATCTTTTGTAATGTCAAATCCTTCAGAAAAACGGCCCGCAAATTCTGCATAAAAACCGCCTGCCGTTTTTTGGCCTGTGATATATTCGCTAAGCGAAATTGTTTCCTGCATATCATTTACAATAACAGTGGGCGTGTTGAAAGCTGCATGCGAAAAAGTTGCACGGGTTTCTTCATGCGCAGGTTTACCATGCACCACCACACTGTAATTTTTAGTGGCAATCTGTTCACTTCGGTTCCAGACTTTTTCTACAAAAGGACAGGTGGTATTGTATTTTTCAACAGGTATGCCGATGGCTCTTAATTTTTCTTCAATGGCCAGTGTTGTGCCAAAGGCGGGAATAATCACTATATCATCTTTTGTGAGCGTTTCAAAAGTTACTACCTGTTTACCACTGGTATTCTGTAAAAACTGAACACCTCTTTGCAGCAGGTCTGCATTCACCTGGGGATTGTGTATCATTTCACTTAACAAAAAAATTCGTTTGCCAGGGTTTTCGTCAATGGTTCTAAAGGCAATGTCAATGGCATTTTCAACGCCATAACAAAAGCCAAAATGCCTCGCTAAATAAATTTGTACATTACCAAAATCCAGCAGGGAAGGAGAGAAATCTTTTTTCATTTTATCCTGCAGCCTGCGCTTATTTTTAACAGCCGCAATTAAAGGGCTGCGGTATATGATGGGAACATTAAATTGTTTCATTGCTGTAAAGGTACATCGTTTGTCAATTTTTTATATCGGGTAGCATTTTTTATGTGTAATGTTTGATGTGATGATGGGTTGGTTGTTTGCAAAGCGGCAATGGTAGTATTACACGAATGAGGTATAATCATCATTCTGTATTACTTTTGATTTATAAAATTGCCTGCGTGGAAATATTTTTTTGACTGCCGGTATTTCTCCGGTTATTACATTATGCTATCACCTGTAAAAATAAACAACTGATATGAGTTTTAAAAAAGCTGCCTGGATAAATAATACCGATGTTTATGAAGTGAATGTTCGTCAATATACGGCTGAAGGAACTTTCAATGCTTTTGCAAAAGAGTTGCCAAGGCTGCAGCAAATGGGTGTTTCTACCTTATGGTTTATGCCCATCACACCCATTGCCCAACAAAATAAAAAAGGTAGTTTAGGCAGTCCCTATGCATGTAGCGATTATACCGCCATCAATCCCGAATTTGGTACACTGGATGATTTTAAAAAACTGCTGAAATTGGCGCACGGCATGGGTTTTAAAGTAATCATTGATTGGGTAGCCAATCATACCGGATGGGATCATGTGTGGACAAAAAACAATCCTGACTTTTTTAAAAGAGAAGATAATGGTGACTTTAAAATTGCTAGTGGCATGGATGATATTATTGAACTGGATTATCAAAATCCTGCTTTAAGAAAAGCCATGATTGATGCCATGGAATATTGGGTGAAGGAATGTGATATTGATGGATACCGCTGCGACCTTGCATTTTGGGTGCAACTCGATTTTTGGCTGGAGGCCAGGGCAGCACTGGAAAAAACCAAAACACTTTTTTGGCTGGCAGAAAGCGACCCGTTGGATCACCCGGATTATTACCAGGCTTTTGATGCCTGTTACACCTGGACATGGATGCACAAAACAGAAGAGTTTTATAAACAGGGGCAGGATAAATATTTGTTGGATCATGTTGTGCACCAGTACGACACAAACGGAGGCCCGGATGCGATACCGCTTTGGTTTACCAGTAACCATGATGAAAATACCTGGAACGGTACGGAATATGAAAAGTATGGCGATGCTGCCAAAGCCTTTGCTGTATTCAGTTTTACAAGAAATGGACTACCTTTAATTTACAGTGGGCAGGAACTACCCAATCTTAAGCGGTTACAATTTTTTGATAAAGACCAGATAGACTGGGATGGAAAATATGAGCTGCATGATTTTTATAAAACATTGCTGTCTCTTCACAAAAATAATCCAGCCTTACGTGCTGGTGATGCCGTAGTAACTACGTATAATTTATCCATGAATAACGGAGATAAAGTAATGGCTTACCTGCGAAAAAATGGGGAGAGGGAAGTGCTGGTTTTATTAAACTTTAGTAAAGAAGCGTTAAGCTGTAGTATATTGGATGAACACCTGACCGGTAAATTTATCAATGTATTTAATAAAGAGCAAGAAGATTTTACAGGATTAAAAATTGTTGAATTGCAGCCATGGGAATACCTTGTGTATGAAAAATAATTTTATAAGAAATAACATGAAAACGATTGTAAAATATACCACTATAAGTTTACTTGCCTGTGTTGCTTTTTTTACTGCCGCCGCACAAAAAAATGTAGCCATAAAAGTTATAAAAAACAGTACAGAAAAGAAGGTGGATATTTTTGCCGGGGGTAAAATATTTGCCAGTTTTTTATATCCGGATACTTTGGAAAAGCCCGTATTGTTTAATCTACACGCTGCCAACGGAACCATTGTTACCAGGGGCTTTCCGTTAAATACACAAGCCGGCGAGCCCAATGATCATCCACATCACATGGGTATGTGGTTTACTTTTGAAAATGTAAACGGCCTGGATTTCTGGAACAATTCCTACGCCATCCCGGCAGAAAAAAAGCACTCCTACGGCTGGATAAAAACGGATCATATTATTGAAACAACCAGCGGAGCAAAAGGCATTTTAACCTATCATGCCAACTGGACAAATCAGCAAAATGAGGCCTTGCTGGAAGAGACTACCCGCTTTGAATTCAGTGGTACAAACCATCAGCGCATCATTGACAGAATAACAGTTATAAAAGCCAATACCAATCTGCTATTTGCAGATGCAAAAGATGGTTTGCTGGGAATAAGAGTGGCTCATGCATTACAAATACCAACAGATAAAGACCAGCAGTTTACAGATGATAAGGGGAATGTAACTATTGTAAAAGGTGGTACCGATACCATTGCCAATGGCAACTATATTTCAAGCGAAGGAAAGCTGGGTGACAGTGTATGGAGTACAAGGGGCAGGTGGTGTAAAATGTATGGCAGAATGGGGAAAGATTCTGTCAGCATTGTAGTAATCGATCATCCGCAAAATCCCAATTATCCTACCTACTGGCATGCCCGTGGCTATGGGTTATTTTCAGCCAACCCGTTGGGAGAAAAAATATTTACCAATGGCCAAAAGGTTAAAAATCTTTCCATTAAAAAGGGCGATAGCGTAACTTTTCGTTACCGGGTAATTATAGATGAAGGAATGAATTCGTTATCCCTTAAAGAAATAAATAAACAAGCAGATGAATTTGGGCGGCAAAAATAATATAGCATTCATTACCCTGCACTTAAAGGAATTGTAAGTGCAATACAATTTTTACCGGCAGTATCTTTTCCAACTTGCAATTTCCCTTTTAATATTCCGGTTCTGGTAATGGTATTGGTAAACAAAATATCTTTTTCTCGGAAAGCAACAGAGCCTTCAACACCATCGTCAGTAAATACAACCGACAAATTTTTTCTTTTTTTTATTTTAATAGTTATGGTTTTTGCTCCGGCATTGCGGGCAATTTGTATCTGATTCTCTATAATTCTAAAAATGGCAAGACCTGTGTTAGTATCAAAACTCCCAACGTTTTTAGTGTAAAAAAAATGAATAGCTATGTTATTATTTTTGCCAAACTGGATTGCCATATCCTGAATAATATCTATGTAATTATCATTATCCATCGTGGTAGGAACGAGGGTTTTTGTAAAGTCTCTTACCTCTTTAATTAATTCAGTAATATACGCTTTACTTTTTTCCAAAAAATGACCGGACATTTCTTTAGACTGTTCGGCAAACTCTATATATAATTTAATGGCCGCCAGTGTTTGTGCAAAATTTTCCTGCAATTCATTCGCAATATGGCGTTTTTCTTTATCATAATTTGTAAGGGTAAGTTGTGCAATTTGCTTTTCTGCCTCTATAAATAATTTACTTCTGTCAACAATCAATTTATTTTTTAGTCTTAACTCCAGCAGTTTGCTTACTTGGCTTGCAATAATTTCTAATGCGTGTTGCTGCTGAACGGAAAATAGATGGTTGGCTTTTGTATCTATTACACATACAGTGCCGACAGCAAAACCTGCTTCACTGATGATGGGCACGCCTGCATAAAAAGAAACGCCTAAGTCGCCCGTAACAAGGGGATTATCAAAAAAGCGCTCATCATTGTGCATATCATTCACAACCATCACCTCATTTTTTAACATGGCGTGTGAACAAAAAGAAATATCTCTGCCGCTTTGTTTTTGGGGTACATTTTTTTTTGCCTTAAACCATTGCCTGTCTTTATCAGTAAAAGATATCAGCGCATAAGGGCAACCGCTTATCTGTACGGCCAGTTCTGCCAGGTCATTAAAATCCTTTTCTTCCGGGGTATCAAGAATTTCGTACGACAAAAGATTGTTAAGCCTTTGTTCTTCATTATCTGGTAATATAGCGAACTGCATATTTATATGAATGCATTTTAATTAAATTCAATAGTAATAGTTGTTTGTAATAGAAAAGAAAAAGTAAATTATTGAGCCATTTGTTTGCCCCTGTTCAAATGTAGTAAAAATACTAAATATACAGTCGTATTTTTACTATTGAAAGGTAATTGTATTTCAGAGGTAAACAATAAATTCTGCCCATTATTTACGCAGGTATTGCAGCAATGGATTTTAACCCGATAAAATTTGTTTAATCCTATGTTCCCCAAAAAATTCTATATTACTTATTAAAATTTGAACAGTTAAAAAAAATAAGTTTAATGCATCAGTAATTATTTTTTTTATTGAGTAAAACTGCCGGAAAGATGTTTAGAAATTTACCAGCCAATAATTGTTTGTTGCCAACCAGTATTTTATTCTTGTTCAGCTTTTTTATTTGTACCAGTTTAGCCTGGTCGCAACCATTATAAATGATTATAAAAACCAACGCTTATTACCTGGCATCAACGGGCAATGATAAAAACAAAGGAACTATCATTAGTCTATGGAAGACGATTAAAAAAATAAATGAAGTGCATTTATTGCCTGGAGACAAAGTGCTGTTTAAAGGCGGGGATAGCTTTAAGGCACGCTGCTGCTGGATTCCGGCAGTCATTGTTTGGCAAATATGCCGGTAGTGATTTCAACTTATGGCCATCGCAAGGCTGTAATTAATGGTGGCAATGCTACTGCTATACAGATAAAAAACACCACATTTGTTATCATTCAAAATTTAAAACTGTTAGGTGCAGGTCGTAAAAATGGCAATACCGGAAACGGAATTTTTATTGGGAACAGCAGCAATATTTTGGTGGATGACCTGGATATAAGTGGTTTTCGGGATGCAGGTATATCTGTTTATGAGTCTGCGTTTATAAACCTTACAAGGGTGCTGGCACAAGACAATGGCTTTGCAGGCATTGCTGTTTCGGGAGCCTATCAACTGAAGGAGAGCTGTAGCAATATTTATATTGGCTATTGCAATGCAATCAACAATCCCGGTAGCCCCGTGGTGTTAGACAATCATAGCGGCAATGGAATTATTGCAGGCAACTGCAGTAAAGTGATGATTGAATATTGTACCGCTACCAATAATGGATGGGATATGCCCCGCATTGGTAATGGCCCTGTGGGTATCTGGTGTTATGAGGCAGACAGTGTAATCATTCAGCACTGTATTTCATATCGTAACAAAACATCCATTGGCGGTGGGGATGGTGGCGGTTTTGATTTAGATGGCGGTGTTACTAATTCAGTTATTCAGTATTGTCTCTCTTACAAAAACCAGGGCAGTGGATTTGGTATATTTCAATATGCCGGTGCCAGTGCCTGGCGCAATAATACCATCCGTTATAACATTAATGAAAATGATGGGGAAGTATCCGAAGCAGGTGCCGGTATCTATATCTGGAACAGTTCCGACGACAGTCTGCAATTTGAAAATTGTACAATTTACAACAACACAATTTATAACAGCAGGGGAGCCGCAATAAGCTATGCAAAACAGAGTGAAAGAAAAGCATTTTTATTTTACAACAATATTTTTGTTACCAGCGATAGTTTGCTGAAAGGCAAAAAAATGCAGGATACATTTTTGGCAAATGATTGGTGGAGTTTGAAAAATAAATTTAATATGGAAGGCTTTACTGAACTAAAGGAATGGGCAAATAAAACCGGTGAAGAAATGATTGATGGAAAATTAGCTGGTTTAAATATTGATCCTGATTTTAAGAATACAGGCGAATCAAATATAACTTCCTGCAACCAGTTAAAATTATTTAACCGCTATAAAGTGGCAGTAAATTCATTGCTTCAAAAGAAGGGGCTTGATTTGAAAACGTTGTTTGGCATAGAAACAGGGGATATTGATTTTAACGGAAAACCTGCTTCTGTAAAGAGTATTGGCGCCTGTTTTGAAGATAAGTAAAGTTCCTTTAACTCTGCTTCATAATTTTTTATGAGATAATTGATTGCTTATTTTTCATTCATACGCTTCGGTAAAAGCTCAATAAAGTTATGCAGTAGAAGAGTGCGGCGCCAATGAAGTTTAATTGAAAAATAAATGCCTGGCCCAAAAAATTCAACTCATCTATTTATACTCCCCAAAAACTTTTCTCAGTTCGTCAGCAATTTCTCCAAGGGTGCAATAATTTTCAACAGCATCAATAACAAACGGTATCAGGTTGGTATTGTTTGTGGCAGCATTGTGTATTTGCAGCAGGCAGTTGGCCGCTTTTTGAGTATCTCTTTTGGCTTTTAATAATTTTAATTTTTGGCATTGCACTTCCCTGATACTGTCATCAATCCTAAAACCAGGAACGGTATTTTTTTCATCTACCTCAAACTTATTTACGCCTACAATAATTTTTTCGCCCGTTTCAATCCGGCGTTGGTATTCGTAGGCGCTTTTTGCAATTTCATCCTGCATAAAACCCTGTTCAATGGCGTTAACACTGCCACCGAGGGCATCAATTTTTCCAATCAATTCCCAGGCTGCTGCTTCTACTTCACTGGTAAGGGTTTCTACAAAATAACTTCCGGCCAGCGGATCAACCGTGTCGGGTGCGCCACTTTCAAAAGCCACAATTTGCTGGGTACGCAGGGCTATCCTTGCGGCCTGTTCGGTAGGCAGGCTCAGCGCTTCATCGTACCCGTTGGTATGCAGGCTTTGTGTACCGCCCAACACTGCTGCCAGCGTTTGTATGGCAACTCTTGTAACATTGTTTAAAGGTTGCTGTGCGGTAAGTGTGGCACCACCGGTTTGTGTGTGAAAGCGCAGCATCATTGCTTTGGAATCAGTGGCGCCCAGGTCTTTCATTATCTGTGCCCACATCCTTCTTGCTGCCCTGAATTTGGCAACTTCTTCAAACAAATTATTATGTGCATTAAAAAAGAAGGAGAGGCGTTTGCCAAAAATATTAATGTCCATGCCTTTTTGCAAAGCAGCCTGCACGTATGTCTTACCGTTACTAAGCGTAAAAGCAATTTCCTGTACGGCGGTACTGCCTGCCTCACGGATATGATAGCCGGAAATAGAAATGGTATTCCATTTGGGAAGTTCTTTGGTACACCACTCAAAAATATCAGTGATGATACGCATGGAAGGTTTTGGCGGATAGA
>JAYUBR010000007.1:0-2851 GCA_043740775.1 Ferruginibacter sp.
AATCGCCGTTTCTTCTGTTTATCCTACACTCCTGCACCTGTAGGCGCTTACGCTCACTGCCCGCCCTGCACCCTTGCGCCAAGGGGGAAAGTTTTTAAAAAGGGAGAATTAGCGAAGAAGAATGCTTAGTTTAAATAGTTATATTGTTAAGTTGTTAATAGATAAAATAAACAAAAGCAATGCAATTCATAACAACTCAACAATATAATAATCCAGCAACATAAAAATTTACTGCTTATTCAACTGCCCCCTTATTTCGCCACCGGGATATATTGTGGAGTGTAAATTAACGTAGAGCTTATTTTCCATTAAGTCAGACTCATCTGAAGCATTTAACGGAGTAGATGTAAAAACAATAGGTGAAGTTAAAGTGGTAAAAGGAAACTCAACCGGGCCGGATACGCCTACGGCACCTATATGTATATGCCCGGCTACCGGGGTTATGCCGGTGTAACTTGTAGTTACTGTTAATATTTTAGTAGTAGTGTTGTAGGTTGCTACAGAAGTGCCGGTGGCTGCGGAAAAATTTGGCGGTGTTTCGTTTGCGCCATTTAAAGTAGAATTAAAATTAACTATTGTAGCAGGAGGTGTTACAGTACTTTTTTTGCATCCTGCAACAAAAAATACAAAAAGAATAACGGGAAATAATTTTAACAGACGTGTCATAACAAAATTTTAAATTAAAAATTAAATAATTCTTTGAGTAAGCCTATAATACAATTTTTATTAACTGTTTGTATACTAAAAAGCATCTTAATTATTATACAACTATTGGTATAATCGGGAATATTTGCAAAAAGGTTGCCAAAGATGTTTTTTATTTTTCTTTCATTATTGGAATTACTCTATCATAAAAACACAGGATGGCTCAAGCTAACTCTTCAAATCAGCGGTCTCTCCATGGCATTGGTTATTCAGCAGTACATCAGATTATTTTACAAACCAAAAGGGCTTACTTGATATTGTGTTTCTGGATGGCTTTTAATGCGTAGTTTAGTAAGATGGAGACAAAGGGGTGAAGCCCTAATACGATTGATTTTAAATTTTACTCAGTTAAAATTTAGGACCGTTATCTAACATAATTTGCTGCTTTGTTCTCCCTGCATTTTTATCCTTCTTTAGTCACTCTGCTAAAACAAAAGCATTTTTTCCCTTCTTAGCCGCCGCCGCAGCTTCTTTAGTAATGGGCTTTTCTGTCAAATCATCTTTTTCTCCTTTCTTTTCTTTCTCAATCGTCTTGTCAGCTCTTTTTATATAATCATTATTTGCCCTCGTGCTTCTTTCATCAATAACTCCTTTGAAACCCTTAATACCATCACTTGTAGCATTATCATAATCTGAATCGTGTTATTTTGCATTGGCATCAGTTTCATCAATAGGGGCTAAACTATAATCATCAAATAAGACTTTATAATTACCACGTACCTTGGGTAGTTGTGGATTATCACCCTCCTCATAAATTCCATAAAGATTTTTAACAAAACTGTCTTCAGGCATTGAACTCCCTTTAACAATGTAATACTCTACTCCTGCACCTCTTGTACCATTATTTTTTAAAGCATACTTAATCTTTAGTAACAGTAATTTTTGTAACCTTATTATTTTCATCAACAAAAATTCTGAATGTTGCGTACTATAACCCATCTAAATCAATCCCGTCTATTGGCCTATTACTTGCAAATTGGTAAGGTGTAAGTTCAGGGTATTCTTGTGTAATAGGATCAGTCGATAAAAACCTCCCCATGCCTTGGGTCGTAGATCCTCATGCCATAGTCCTGCTGGTTGCCGTCGCCCTTCACTTCATTGTCGTTCTCCTTGCCATTAAAGCCATAACGGTATGACCCTGCACTTGGAGCATTGTAATTTCTGCCCTGCATGATCATACTACCGACTAAATAACTGTTAACTAACTCAACACAACTTATTTTTTCTTAGCCACCCCCCTGCTCCATCTCCATATAATCAATCGTAAGATTCGCCAAAGTTTGCACGCCCAGTTTCAACCCGCTTTCATCAATAAAAAAATCAGGTGTATGGTGTGATGGCGCCGTTAAAGGGTTACCTCCTTTTGGCATACCGCCTAAAAAGAAAAATAGGCCGGGTACTTTTTCCTGGTAAAAAGAAAAGTCTTCCGCACCGGTTTGGGCAACAGTAAGCAAAACATTTTCTTTACCCGCAGACTGCTGTAAAGAAGGCAACATTTTTTCAGTTAGTGCCACATCATTATATGTTACCGGAAAGCTGGATTCATAAGGAATAATTACTTCTACTGAAGCACCTGCACTCTCTGCAGTTTTTGTAACCACCTGCCGCACCCGCTCAATCAGCATGTTACGGTCTGTAGTTTTTAATGCACGGATGGTGCCCAGCATTTCTACCTTTTCAGGAATGATATTACCCCTGTTGCCGCCATTGATAGCGCCAATGGTTACGATGCCTGCATTTTCGGTAATGTTTAAATTGCGGCTAACGATGGCCTGTAAATTATTAATGATTTGTGCAGAAGCTACAATAGGATCAATGGCCGACCAGGGATAAGCCCCATGTGCCGAACGTCCTTTTACAATTATTTTCATATCATCCACGCTGGCCAAAATTCCACCCGGTTTATATTTTATTTTACCCACTTCCGTTTGTGAGTTGATGTGCAAACCAAACACTACATCCACCGCAGGGTTTTGCATCACACCTTCTTTCATCATCAATTCAGCACCTGCCGCTTCTCCCTGTGCAGCACCTTCTTCAGCCGGTTGAAAAATAAATTTTACCGTGCCCTTTAATTCTTTTTTCATACCCGCCAGTACTTCCGCTACGCCCATTAGTATGGCTACATGTGTGTCATGCCCGCAGG
>JAYUBR010000008.1:0-2851 GCA_043740775.1 Ferruginibacter sp.
CACCAAGTAGATAAAGAAAGCGGCGAAATATTTATTGAAACGACATTGGAAGATATACAGGAAGCCAACGAACTAATGAAAGAAATTTTATTAAAAAAGAGTGACGAGTTAGGCTATGCAACAAGAAAATATTTTGAGCAATTGAAAAATTATTTACAGGAAACCAAACAAAAAACATTTGTAAACAGCAGCATCAGAAAAGTATTTAGAGAACATCCCAGCAAGCAGAAAAGATTTATGATAGAGTTGCAGCAGTACGGCTTAGTAAAAAAAATTGACGGCGATAAAAAGAAAGGTTTTGTGTATGAAGTAATGAGCCATGAAGAATACCACAGGCTGCAGCAAAGCATCAACAATACCATGAACGAGGTACTAAGTAGTTTACAAGAGGTTCAACAGGATAGTAAACCACTTAAAACCGCTACAGCAAAGAGAAAGACGGCAGTAGTTCAGTAGTTCAACGTTTTTTAAAAATGATACCCCACAAAAAATGAAGTCGTTAATTATCCAATCACAGCACTATAAATATTTACTGCAATCTTACAAAGAATGGTTGCAAATATTAGGCTATGCAGAGCAGACGGCCAAGCGTTGGCCAGTGCATGTAAGAGAGTTTTTATACTATTTAGAACAACACAATATTTTACACATCACCACAACAGAAAGCAAACACATCAACGACTTTATACACTATGTAAAACACCGACCAAACAAAAGTAAAAAAGGAACAGCTTTAAGTGCAAACCATATCAATCAAATCATCAATGCCATTAACTGTTTTGCAAAATATTTAAACAGTACAGGCAAATATATTTTAGACAGCACACCCAAAAGAGAATACAACAACACAGCCGAAAAAATTATTTTGAGTATAGCAGAAGCCAAACAATTATATGAAGGTACATTTTTACCATACCGAGAAAACTCAATAGCAATGGGGCAAAGAGACAGGGCAATTATAGCAGTGTATTACGGTTGTGGTTTACGAAGAAGCGAAGGCATACGATTAAATATTACTGATATAGACTTGCAGCAAAAATTATTATTTGTAAGAAAAGGAAAAGGAAATAAGCAACGATATGTACCAATAGCTAACAAACATTTACAAGATATTAAAGATTATTTAAAAGAAGGCAGGGAATGGTTTTTATACCACCACGACAGCAACGAAATGCACCACAGTAAAAGACATGGAGAACCTTTACTAAAAAAAGAAACCACAGAAGGCAATGCATTTTTTGCAAGTCAATACGGCGGCAGGTTAACACATGTAGAACAACGGTTAAAGCTGATGAAACAAAGGGCAGTTATTGAAAAAAATGTAACACTACATGGATTAAGGCACAGCATTGCAACACATCTTTTGCAAAGTGGAATGGACATAGAAGAGATTGCAAAATTTTTAGGGCATGCCAGTTTAGAAAGCACACAGATTTATACTCATATTGTAAATGAAATGAAAGACGATGGAACAGTTTAAGGAATATTTACAGCAAAGGAGTTTTAGAGAAAGTACGATTAACGGACATTTGCAAAACGTTGGCTACTTTATGCAATGGTTGCAAACAAATGGCATGTATGAAGCTGAAAACATTAGCTACAACGATTTACTGAACTATGTGCAACATGAAAAAGAAAAACAGATTGAAACAGCTACATTAAATTTACGGCTAACCAGTGTAAGTAAATATTTTGATTGTTTAAAAGAAAGTGGCAGCATTACCAGGAACCCAGCAAGAACATTGAGAATAAAAGGGAGTTTAAAAAAAGTAATAGAGCAACCTTTAAAATATGCAGACTTAGAAAAATTATACAACGAGTACAAAGCATTACAAAAGGAAGTTCCTAATCACATCAAAGAAAAATCAACCTTAGCCCATCAAAGAAATATTGTTATTGTTGGTTTATTAGTTTGGCAAGGTTTACACAGCGGAGAGTTAGAAAAGTTAGAAGTCAATCATGTGAATTTAAATGAAGGAACAATTTATATACCATCAACAGCAAGAAGCAACAACAGAACTTTAAAATTATCTACACAGCAAATCCTCACACTACACACATACATACACGGCGGTACAAGAGACAAGCAAAAGCCAGTTAATGAAAAATTATTTGCAGGAAATTTACAGAATACAATTAGTTTATTATCCGAAGAACTGAAAGGCATTAATCCACAAATAAAAAATGCACAGCACATAAGAGCCAGTGTAATTTTACATTGGTTAAGACAACATAATAAAAGACAGGTGCAATACATGGCAGGGCATAAATATATTAACAGCACCGAAGCTTACGAAGTACAAGAGTTGGAAACCTTAACCGACCAGCTTACAAAACATCATCCGTTTGGCTGAAACTAAAGCCCAGCATCATCTATAAACATCATCATCAACAAAGGCCCAGCAAGCCCACCGCACAGGCACGGCTTGCAGCCCCAAAGGCGGGCTGCTATGCGGTGTTGCCCTCACTTTTTTTGTCATGGTTTTTGTAAGCCCACACACGGCAGCACTTGCATTTTTTTAAAAGACAAGAAAAAAAATACAAGAGCTGCAGCCAACGCCACGAACAAAAACCCACGCCAAAAAAAGATGAGGGAAGCTAAATAACATAATGGCTATTATAGTCTCTCCCACGCTCATGCGAGGCATGCTCAAAAGCCTATAATAGAACATTATATTAAATAGCCAACACCGCATTGCAATAAAAAAAATAATCCAACCCCAAGCAGCCATGCTAATTATTTTTTTTATTGCAGCCGTGACCGGGCAGACGCTTCCCAAGCGGTGTGCAAGCACTTTCTATTTTTATGCCTTCTCACTCCGTTCAGTCAAAGGCAAAGCCTGCGGCAGCA
>JAYUBR010000009.1:0-9309 GCA_043740775.1 Ferruginibacter sp.
ACCACCCCAATATCCATGCAAATATCAGCGGACAAACAATCGTAGCATCACTTTCAACAATAAATTTTGGTGTACTGATATCTAATTTCCCCCAGGTAATTTTTTCATTGGGTACCGCTCCTGAATAAGAACCATAAGAAGTGGTTGAATCACTCACCTGACAAAAATAACTCCAGAACGGAACATCATGCCACTCCAGATCCTGGTACATCATGGGCACTACACAGATAGGAAAATCACCGGCAATACCGCCACCAATCTGGAAAAAGCCAACACCCTTTCCACCAGAATTATTGCGGTACCAATCGGCCAGCCATACCATGTATTCAATGCCGCTTTTCATGGTACTTGCCTTCAACTGATTTTTAATAATGTAACTGGCAAAAATATTTCCCATTGTACTGTCTTCCCACCCGGGTACTACAATGGGAATATTTTTTTTCGCCGCAGCCAGCATCCAACTGTTTTTGGGATCAATTTCATAATACTGTTCCAGCACTCCGCTCAGCAACATTTTGTACATGTATTCATGCGGAAAATAACGTTCTCCCTTATCATCCGCATCTTTCCATATTTTATGAATATGCTGCTGCAATCTTCTAAAAGCTTCTTCCTCCGGTATGCAGGTATCAGTTACCCTATTGTAATGATTTTCTAATAAATCCCATTCTTCCTGCGGGCTAAGGTCACGATAGTTAGGAACTCTTTTATAATGACTATGCGCTACCAGGTTCATGATATCTTCTTCCAGGTTGGCACCGGTACAACTGATGATGCTTATTTTATCTTGCCGGATCATCTCTGCCAGACTCAGTCCCAGTTCAGCCGTACTCATTGCGCCTGCAAGTGTTATCATCATCTTGCCGCCTTCCTCCAGATGTGTTACATATCCTTTTGCGGCATCTATTAAGGCTGCTGCATTAAAGTGGCGGTAATGGTGTTCTATAAAATCAGAAACGGGTGCTTTGCTCATAATAAATATATTTTTATAAAGATCATTGTCAATTTTTCTTTAGAAAAGAATGGCAGCAAAAATAGTTTTTTTTATTAACCGGCAGGGTATTTCTGTTGTCGTTTTCAAGTTCTGCGTAAAATCCAATTTTACAATTAAAACTTCTATCAACATGTTTCTAAATGATTAATGCCATACAGGGTTACATCTTCCGAAACTAATTTTTACAATCTGCTTTTAATAAAAAAACCCTTCAAAATAAATTAAAGGGTTTAGCTAAAAAATTGTCCATTACACCTTACTTTTTAATTTTCTTTTAAACTGAAATTTCACCGTTAGCCCTGATTCTTAATTCCAATGTTTTCTTTTCATTGCTGACAAAAATCTGGTACTTTATGTCGCTATCATAGGTAAGTTCCGTTACTTTTTCAGGTACTGTGTACTGGCTATATTTTTGTGAAAGCGCCATTGAAACACTTAGCGGTAATAGCGCTGTAGCAATCGTTCTTGAAGTCCCTACCAAATGTCCTTCATCATCGTAGGCAGCATTCACTGCAAAGCCACTCATATCAAAAGATGCAAAATAAAAATCGCCCGTTTTTTGCCAGGTTACATTTTTTGCTTTTACAAAATCGTTTTCAAATGCGCCGTTTACCTGTTCAGTTACGGTATCGCCTTTGGCGGCAAAAGCAGTGGCGGAAAATAGCAAAACAATTGCAGTTAAAATGGTGGTTACCTTTTTCATGTTTTAATTTTTTTTTTTTTTGGTTAAATGATGATGCCTTACCGGCAGCTTTTTTTTGATTGCTGATACAAATCTATAAATGCAGTATCCGCATTGCAGGCACTACTTTACCAAAAACAGTGCATAAAATACAAATGGTACAAACGCTATAAAGCAATTTTTAAGCACTGTTTTAAAACGGTTGAAACACAGTACTGGAAAAGCTTGGCAATTATTTCACAATAAAATACTAAAATTGTAAATGAATGTGTTAAATAGTAAAAACGGTTTATAACATTTTGGTACAAGTGTATTTTTATACCTTTATCAATATGAACTTTTTAGCCCATGCCTGTCTTTCTTTTAATGAACCTGGTATTTTAACAGGCAACATGATCAATGATTATGTGAAGGGTAAAAAAAAATTTGATTACCCGGCTGCCATACAAAAAGGAATGGTACTGCACCGGGCTATTGATGAGTTTACAGATCAGCATGCAGTTACAAGGCAGGCGAAACAATTTTTTAAAGCAGATTACCGCTTGTATGCCGGCGCTTTTGTTGATGTGTTGTACGACCACTTTCTTGCCAATGATACCAAAGAATTTTCAACAGAAGGTGAGCTGAATTCTTTTTGCCAGCTTACCTATGCAAGCCTGCAAGCTGATTTTGATTTGCTGCCTCAAAAATTTCAGCAGGTATTGCCGCACATGCAGTTGCATAACTGGTTATACAATTACCGTTATAAAGCAGGCATTGAAAAAAGCTTTATCGGGCTTGCAAGACGGGCGGCATATTTATCAGAATCCCCGATTGCGTTTTCTATTTTTAACGAGCAGTATGATGCCCTGCAGATTTGCTACAATGAATTTTTTCCCGATCTTAAACAATTTGCCTTTTATACATTCAACGAATTGAATAACCATTGAATCTTATATATTTGTAACAAAACCCTGATATAGTAATATGAAAAAGATTTTAGCAGTAATTGTTGTTGTTTGTTGTTTATATAATGCGTTGCAGGCGCAGTCGAAATTTCCACCTGTAGATAAGTCGCCGATGGATATGGCTTATTATCCCAGCGGCTATCCGGTATTAAAAATTCAGGACAAAGCCACGGAGCCATTGGTAGCAAGAGTAATTTACAGCAGGCCGCAAAAAAATGGACGGAATATTTTTGGCGACCTGGTAGCTTACGGACAGGTATGGAGGTTAGGCGCCAATGAAGCAACAGAAATAGAGTTTTATAATGCCGTACGTATTGGTATAATCAAAATAAAAAAAGGGCGGTACACTTTATACTGCATCCCCAGCCAGGATAAATGGACACTTATTTTGAATAGGGAAACTGATACCTGGGGATCTTTTAAATACGATGTAACCAAAGATGTGGTAAGAATTGATGTCCCGGTGCAAAAGCAAACTGAAGTGCTGGAATCCTTTGCCATGGTATTTGAAAAATCAACCGGTGGCGCTAACTTAGTGATTGGCTGGGATGATAGCAAGGTTAATTTTCCCATCTATTTTTAAAGATTATTGAATTAATATTTTATATCCTGGCTGCCAGCCGGGATTTTTTTTGGATATTTACAACTATGTGTGGAATAGCGGGAATTATAAGTTCCAATACTACTATAGTTACCAGGGAACAATTAAAAAAAATGACGGATGCCCTTGCCCACCGTGGACCTGACGGACAGGCCCAGTGGATTAACCAGCGGGGTAATGTTGGACTGGGTCACAGAAGGTTAGCCATACTGGATTTATCTGCTGCTGCAGCTCAACCTATGCATTATCTTAACCGGTATTCGATTGTTTTTAATGGAGAAATTTATAATTACATTGAGATAAAAGATGCACTCACTAAAAAAGGGTATCATTTTCAAAACAGCAGCGATACGGAAGTTATTTTAGCAGCCTATGATTACTGGAAAGAAGATTGCCTGGATCAATTTGACGGCATGTTTGCCCTGGCAATACTGGATAAAAAAGAACGGATTGTTTTTGCTGCAAGAGACCGTTTTGGAGAAAAACCATTTTATTATGTGGCCAATAACCACCTGTTTGCTTTTGCCAGTGAAATGAAAGCTTTATGGGCCATTGGTATCGCTAAAAAAACAGATGACAAAATGCTGCTGAATTACCTCGCATTGGGGTATGTTCAAAATGGCAATGATAAAGAGCAAACTTTTTTCCAGGATATTTATTCCCTTGCACCTGGCAGTTTTTTAAAATTGGATACCAATACATTGCAATACCGAACCTATATTTATTGGGAATTGGATAAAGATACTGTGCAGAAAATTTCGGCAGAAGATGCCATAGAAAAATGCCAGGAGCTTTTTACGTTATCAGTTAACCGCAGGTTGCGGAGTGATGTTTCAGTCGGCACCAGCCTTAGCGGTGGTTTGGATAGTTCATCTATTCTGGCAACCATCAATCACCCTGGTAGTTCTTTTAAAACATTTTCTGCTATTTTTCCGGGGTTTGCTAAAGATGAATCCGGTTATATAAAAGCTGTTACAGAATACCTTTCTAAAAAATCAATTTTAAATGGGCCGATAGAACAACATTTTACTGAGCCTTCTGCCCTTGGACTGATAAAAGATTTTAAAATGCTTTGCTATCACCAGGAAGAACCATTTCCATCCAGCAGTATTTATGCGCAATACAAGGTATTTGAACTGGCGCATCAGCAACAAACAAAAGTTTTATTAGATGGGCAGGGCGCAGATGAAACACTGGCAGGATACAACAAATATATTCACTGGCATTTGCAGCAACTGGCAGGCAAAAGCAGGTTTTTGGCCACTTACAGGGAGAGGAAAATGTTGATAAAAAACAAGCTGCCTTTTAAGTGGGGCATCAGTAATTATTTAGCTGCATATCTACCCTCGCATGCAGCCATTCAGTTAGAGCAAAATGAATACCTTAAAAGTGTAAGGCAACCTGATATTGATAAAGATTTTGTTTTGGCATTACAGGGCAGAGAATGGGAAGGCATACGCAAACCAATCATCACCAAGCTGAACGATATTTTATATTTTAATACCCATACAATGGGTTTGGAAGAACTGCTTCGTTTTGCTGACCGCAACAGTATGGCGCAGGGAGTAGAAGTAAGGCTACCATTTCTTAGTCATGAACTGGTGCAGTTTATTTTTACATTGCCGGCCAGTTTTAAGATACATGACGGCTGGACAAAATGGATGCTTCGCAAAATGATGGATAAAAAATTGCCGGATGAAATAGTATGGCGCAAAGAAAAAGTTGGATACGAGCCTCCGCAGTTTCAATGGATGCACAATGAAATTCTGCAGGATTATATACAGGAAGCAAAAAGAAAACTTGTTAAGAAAGGCATTTTAAAACCTGCTGCACTCAATAAAAAAATAACTCCGAAAGCTGCACATGAAAGCAATAATTTCGACTGGCGTTACCTCTGTGCAGCGCAAATGATGCCCGGTGATTTGTAGCAACATCATCAGGCAAAAATACTTTTATCCTTCACTTTCCATAAAAATAAAAATACGCTGCTGTACTACTATCAGTTACCTGCTGTAAAGCATAAAGGGTAAAAACAAAAGATGTTACTTTGCATTGCGAACAAAAAATAAAAAATAATTTATACCATGAAACTTGCAACAAAAATAATACATGCCGGCGCAGAGCCAGACCCCAGCACAGGAGCCATTATGACACCCATTTATCAAACCTCTACTTATGTACAGGAAGCCCCCGGCGTAAATAAAGGATATGAATATGCACGCAGCCAGAACCCGACCCGTAAAGCATTAGAAGATGCGTATGCCATTATTGAAAATGCAAAATACGGCCTGGCATTTAGCAGCGGTGTTGCTGCAACAGACAGTGTAATAAAATTACTGAACCCCGGCGATGAAGTAATTGCAGCCAGTGACATGTATGGCGGCAGCTACCGGTTGTTTACCAAAGTATGGGAGCGCTACAACATTAAATTTATTTATGTTGATACTACCAACCCTGCCAATATACTGGCAGCCGTAACAACAAATACGAAATTAATATGGGTAGAAACACCTACCAATCCTTTGATGAACATTACCGATATTGAAGCCATTGCCGGCATTGCAAAATCAGCAAATGCATTGCTTTGTGTAGATAATACTTTTGCATCGCCTTACCTGCAAAACCCAATTGATTTGGGTGCTGATATTGTGATGCACAGCGCTACAAAATACCTGGGAGGCCACAGTGATGTAATACAGGGATGCCTGATGATGAATGATGCGGCTCTGAGAGAAAGATTATATTTTATACAAAAAAGTTGTGGCGCAGTACCTGGCCCTATGGATTGCTTTTTGGTTTTAAGGGGCATTAAAACCTTGCATGTAAGAATGCGGCAGCATTGTGAGAATGGCGAAAAAATTGCGCACTGGCTGCGCAAACATCCAAAAGTTGCAAAAGTTTACTGGCCTGGATTTGAAGACAGTGCAGGCTATGCCATTGCTAAAAAACAAATGCGGGGCTTTGGTGGTATGATCAGTTTTGAGTTAAAAGACGAAAGTGAAAAAGAAGTAAAAAGGGTTTTATCGGCTACACATCTTTTTTCTTTGGCAGAAAGTTTAGGTGGAGTAGAATCATTGATCAACCATCCTGCAAGTATGACGCATGCGAGCATTCCAAAAGAAGAAAGAATAAAAAACGGTCTTAGCGAAGGCCTTATCCGTTTAAGTGTGGGCATTGAAGATGCAGATGACCTGATAGCAGATTTAAATAACGCAATCGGATAGTGCTATGAATTATTTTACTGAAATCATTGGGTGGATTGGCGCTGTATTGATTGTAGGTGCTTACTTTTTTAATATCAACGGCCAACTGAAAAGTTCTTCTGTTGTGTATATCATCAGTAATTTATTGGGTGGCATTTTCTTTACCATCAATACATTTGTTCACCAGGCTTACCCATCTATGATTGTAAATATTATTTGGGTAGTGATTGCCATAGCTGCGGTACTTAAAAAAAATAAATCGCCACGAACAAACTAATGCGCCAGGTACAAAATCAATTAAAAAAAGAATTAGATGCAAAAGTTATTTTTTATAACCAACCTAATTTTATAAAAGATGATCCTGTTTCAATCCCTCATCTTTTTTTAAAAAAACAAGACATTGAAATAGCGGGATTTTTTGCAGCAATATTTTCATGGGGTAACCGCACTACCATCATTAATAAAAGTAAGGAACTGTTGCAACTGATGAACAATGCACCGCATGATTTTTTGATGCATCATACCACAAATGATTTAAAAAGACTGGAGCAATTTAAGCACCGCACTTTTAATGCAACTGACCTGCTGTACTTTATTGAATTTTTGAGATTCCATTATTCAAAACATGATTCGTTGGAAATTGCTTTTACAAAGGGTATGAATAAAAAAGATAAAACCGTTGAAAACGGGTTGAAAGAATTTTATAATTATTTCTTTTCGTTGCCAGATATTCCCCAAAGAACAAAAAAGCACATTGCATCGCCTGAAAAAAACTCTTCGTGCAAAAGACTGAATATGTATTTACGCTGGATGGTTCGCAAAGATAACATGGGTGTAGATTTTGGCATCTGGAAAAATATTTCACCGGCTCAGCTTATTTGCCCCATTGATGTACACGTAGCCAGGGTTTCAAAAAGATTTAATTTATTGCACCGCAACCAAACAGACTGGAATGCAGCTTTGGAACTGACAGATTATTTAAGGACATTTGATAAAAATGATCCGGTAAAATATGATTTCGCTTTATTTGGTCTGGGTGTTACAGAAAAATACTAACGTACTATTATGCTTATTTATAAAAAATAAAATGGATAAGGAACTGCAATATTACCTGCAACAAACATTTCAATTGCCCGGTACGGTAAATGAAATGCAGGAAGCTGAAAATTTTTTAGCAGAAAAAATTAACGCCATCATAAAAGATAATTTTGATCATCTTATTTACATACTGTACAGGGTTGATGTAAACGAAGCAAAAGTAAAACAGGTATTAAAAGACAATCCGCAGGAAGATGCAGGAAAAATAATTGCCCGCCTACTCATTGAACGCCAGCAGCAAAAAATTTTATTGCGAAAACAATTCACAAAAAAAGAGGAGGATATAAATGAAGAAGAAAAATGGTAACGGGTAAACAAAAAGTTATTTAATTTAAAAAATTCTGCAAAAGTTATTATTATTTAAACATCAGGTTCTTAACTTTTTCCTTGTCTTCTTTTTCTTTCGCCAGGTCGAACATGGTACCAAACACCCTGTCCCATAAAGTAGTACTTACCCCAAAACCACGTTGTTCATTTTTATAATGATGCAGGTGATGATTGCGCCAAAGCGGCTTCATCCATTTGCAAGGTGGGTTCCAGGCATGTATGGCATAATGCATTGTTCCATATATGAGGTAGCCAAGCATAAAGCCCGCAAAAAATGCAAAAATATTTTCTGTAACTCCAAACCATTTTGCCATAAAAAACATGGTACTGAAAATTACAGAAGATAGAATAAGGCTTGGAACCGGCGGCATAAATAAACGTTCCCTGTCTCTTGGATATTCATGATGATTTCCATGAATGATGTACACAATCTTCATGGCCCTTTCGTTTTCTGCAATAAAATGAAAAGCAAAACGGTGCAGCATGTATTCAAAAAAAGTCCAGAAAAACATCCCTGAAAAAAAGATAAACAATACATGCGTTAGTTCCAGGTTAAGCACCAGGTAACTGTAATAAAACATAAAAACAATTACCGGCAAATATATCCCCCAAATTACCAGCGGATGCGTTTTGGTAAGATATTCAATATATTGATTTTTGAATAAGCGGGCCTGTCCTTTATTATGAATTTTATCGAATTTCATATGATATAAATCTGTTGTAAAATTAATTAATCTTCACTAAAAAGCTATATTTACTAGTAATGATTATCAACATTTATACCCTATTTTCGTACCTTATTTTTATTGTATGAAATTAGTAACTTATTTAAAGGAAGGCCACGATCATTTGGCAATGTGTATTGATGGAATCCTGTATGATATGGATTCTATCCATCCCGAATTACCACCCAGTATGGCTATGTTTCTAAATTACTGGGATGATTATTTCCCGGTGGCACAAAATGCCGAACAAAGAATAAAAAGCGGTTTAAAAAGCAATGTATATAGTACTGCCCTGGCGGATGCTGCATTGCTTGCACCCGTCCCTTATCCTACCAGTTGCAGGGATGCGTATGCTTTCCGGCAGCATATGAAAGCAGCGAGGCGAAACCGGAATATGGATATGATACCTGAATTTGACCAGTTCCCTGTTTTTTATTTTACGAATCATAGCAGCATACAGGGGCCGGGAGATATTGTGTGCATGCCTGACCATTTTAAGCAACTTGACTTTGAACTGGAAGCTGGTATTGTAATTTGTAAACCCGGTAAAAATATCCCTGCTGCTGAGGCAGATGAATATATTGGCGGGTTAATGATTATGAATGATATGAGCGCCAGAACGTTGCAGATGGAGGAAATGCGTTTAAACCTCGGCCCGGCCAAAGGAAAAGATTTTGCAACAATAATTGGACCTATGCTGGTTACATTAGATGAGCTGGAAGCATACGAAAT
>JAYUBR010000010.1:0-9302 GCA_043740775.1 Ferruginibacter sp.
TAGTAGTAAATACGCCGGTAGATGCAGCCCGTTGCTGTGGCATAGCCAATGCAGGCATTAAAGAAATGAAGCCTGCGCTACTGGCGGAAACCTTACTAAAAAATTATAAGATATACACCGTGGCGATAGATTATGCCAATGTGCAGGGTTGTAGAATTACACCCAATTTGTATACCACGCCCATGGAACTGGATGTATTGGTTAAGGCACTTACAGAACTGAAATAATTTTAACGCAACTAAAATTTATATACCAGGTTGTTGGAAAAATTGCAGTAAAATTTTAAGATGGGCACAACGGGTTTGAATCGTACATGGAACTGAACGAAAATCCGAAATCAAAATGTTTTGAAAAATTAACATCAAATCGAATATTGGATGCAAGCCGGTACTGGCCAAATAAATTATTAAATGGTACCTGGTAAAAAACTACTGTAGAGACACTGCTGTTAGCAAATGTTTTTCCTTCCCACCGGATATAGCTATTGGATTTGAGTAAACTTTAATTTTTTTTTGTATGGCTGGTTCTAATGCAGAATCTAAAGCAGTATAATTCCAGGTTTCATTTTCGTACATCACACCAGATGCAATGCTGAACTCCTGGTTTTTTTATTCCAGTGGTTATAGCGTGCATTAACTCCTGTAGTTAACCGGTGCAACAAACCTCTTGAATTGTTCCATTGGTATTGCACAAAGGTTTCGGGCTGCCAGCTATTTTTATAATCATGCCGCCAACGAAGATGAATGTATCCTGAATTTAAAAAATCCTGCCCTCCATTGTAAGTAAAACGATAACTGGCGGCAAGTATCAGCAACTCTTTACAGTGTTGTAATTGCAGGTCAAATGCATTGGTTCCATCCAATAGTAATTTTTGTTGTTTATCACCTTCAATGCCAACAGAAAGATTTCCTGTCAACAAAGTTTTTTCTGTATAATCCGAAGTATCAGTTTTATCAATAGTTAAAATCTGGGCGTTGATTGCTGCAAAACAAAAAATGATAAAAATAAAGAGTAGTAATTTTTTAAAATTTTTTACTGGTAAAGTTTTCAGTGATAAAATCTGAAGGCAAAAGTAATTATAAAAAAGAAGAGGATTATTTTTAACCTGCCCCGTATTTAAACAATTTGTTTATTTTGCAGCCCTGATTGCTGAAGAAAAATAGTAAAGAATAAAGAAAGATGAAAAGAATTTCAATTGATATGGATGGCGTGATTGCCGATGTGTATAGCCAGTTTACACAACTGTATACTGCCGAAACAGGGTTAGTAAAAACAGTGGAAGAAATGGAAGGAAAACCGGAAGGAGACGTATTTGAGCATGTGTTACAATACGTAACCAGTCCCGGTTTTTTCAGGCATGCTCCGGTGATGGAAGGCAGTCTTGAAATTGTGCGAAAACTGAATGATCATTACAAAATTTTTATTGTTTCTGCAGCAATGGAATTTCCAACCAGCCTGGTGGAAAAACAATTATGGCTTAATGAGCATTTTCCTTTTATCGGCTGGCAACAAATGGTGTTTTGTGGCTCCAAAGAAATTATCAAAGCGGATATTATGATTGATGATCATTTTAAAAATTTAAATTATTTTTCCGGCGAAACTATTTTATACACTCAGCCCCACAATAAACTGGCCGACGCAGGTATACATACAAGGGTAAATAACTGGAAAGAAATAGAACAGTTGTTACTTCCCTGATTTTTTGTATCATTTTCAAAAAATACCAACCATGGCTTCTACCCGCAGAACTTTTGCAAAAAATATTGTAGTTGCCACCGCAGCGTTTAGTTTGCCCGCTTTTGCAAAAGCAGGCAGGGGCAAAGAAAAGAAGAAATTA
Organism: Ferruginibacter sp.; assembly: GCA_043740775.1. Taxonomy (GTDB): domain Bacteria; phylum Bacteroidota; class Bacteroidia; order Chitinophagales; family Chitinophagaceae; genus Ferruginibacter. The sequence continues at coordinate 1,838 of JAYUBR010000010.1, forward strand.
AAAATAGTTTGCGTTGGCGGGCATCCGGATGATCCTGAAAGTGGGTGTGGAGGTACGCTCGCATTGCTGGCAGAACAAAAGCATGATGTTACAATCATTTATTTAACCAGTGGAGAAGCGGGCATTCATGGAAAATCTTTTGCGGAAGCTGCTTCCATCCGTACCAAAGAAGCAATCGCTGCCTGTAAAATATTGAATGCAAAACCGGTATTTGCAGGGCAGGTGGATAGTGAGGGGACGGTTAATAATGAATGGGTAAAAAAAATACAAGCGCTTATTACAAATGAAAATCCTCAAATTGTTTTTACACACTGGCCATTGGATTCGCATAAAGATCACCAGGCGGCCAGCCTGCTCACCATACAAAGCTGGATACGGACTGGTAAAAAATTTGAGTTGTATTTTTTTGAAGTTTGCACGGGTGCTCAAACAATGGGATTTAAGCCTACTGATTATGTTGACATCAGCACTACCAAAGAACAAAAAAAGAATGCGGTGTTTTGCCACACCAGCCAAAACCCACCGGGCATTTATGCTGCTTCAGATTGTAACCATGGCATAATGGAAATATTCAGGGGTATAGAAATAAATGTACCTGCCGCGGAAGCTTTTGTAAGAATGGGTACAGCCCTTAGCTGGTAATTGCAAGAGGCAATTTTTATTTTCTTCTGAAAGCAGTTTTTTTATAAATGATGTCGCCGTCTGCTGTTATGCCAGATACGGTAACTGTATAATTACTGGCAACATCTGACGTAAAAAATGACAACACAGCCTTGCCTTTTGCATCGGTATACACATGACCATTCCAGTAAAGGGTCGGCCTTACATCATTAAAGTCTAAATTTTTAATACCCTTATCATTGTAGTCGGGCATACTGAAATCAGAAGGGTGGTGATATGATTTGGGGACATATTTAAGAATGCCCACACTTTCATAGCCAGTGCGGATATTTGATCTGCTTAACGTGTTTACAATGATAACACCATTGCCTCCGCGGCTTCCATAAATTGCAGCTTCAGGGCCTTTTAATACTTCAATAAAATCAATGACTTCTGCCGGTATTGTGGACAGTGCCAGCAGAAGGTTACTAGGTTCACTGTCCATATAACTTGCAGTATCCGAAGGATGCTCAACTCCATCAATAATCAGTAAAGGCTCAGCAGCACCGCCAAAGGAACTCGGACCACCAATATTCACTCTTCCTGATCTTAGGTGAATGCCGGGAATAGTGAGTACTGCTGCAGTGGCATTGTTTCCACCCATTTTTTGGATGGCATCACCGGTTAGTACATGGGAAAATAAACTGACACGTTTGCTGTTATCGTAGGTGGTAACCTTTTTCCTTTTACCAATCACGGTAACGTCTTTCAGCCATTCCTTTCCAGTGCCAACAATGTAATCATCTATATGTTTTTCTCTAAATTTTTGTACCTGTTGCGTTTGCGGCAATGATAATTTCTTTTTAAGCGATAAAGGGGTTGCAAATTTTGGAAAAGGAAATGCATACACCATAATTTTATCATTCTGTTTAATCCCTTTCTTGTCGGTTACCTGTATCGTGAACGCTGTACTGTCAGGGTATGCTGCCAGCGGAAATTTAAAATGCCCGCTGCTGTCGGTTGTGGTACTTGTAAAAAGATTGATTTTTTTGGTGCTGTACAATGTAACAGTCCTGTTGGCTACCGGCTGATTTTTATTGTTCAGGATTTTTCCTTTGATATCACTGATGGTGCTGTCAAAATCGAAAGCCTTTTGGGCAGCAACTGCAGCCAGCGTTGTACTAAAACTTTTGCCGGTATACAACTGCGGCCGGGTAAGCAAAAAATTCTCAGATAATTTGGATGTTATTTCTAATTGATTGTAAGGATTGTTTGTTAGCCCTGCTGGTTGATCTGCAAGGTTATCATCGGTAACTGAAACTGATAAGGCAGCAATTTCAGGGTGCGATAAGGAGTCTCCGGTGTTAATGGTCAGGGTAACCTTATCCCTGTTTTTATAATTTTCCTTATCCGTTTTAATTTCAGCAATATCCTTGTCTTTGCTGATATAAATGGCACGCTCACTTACAATCTGCTGCTGATCATTAAAAAGATACAGGGTTGCTTTACCCGCCGGAAAATTTTTCTTCGGAATATATACTTCGAACATTCCTTCACCTGTACTTGCAAAGCAAAGGCTGTCACGGCTGATTCCAAGCAAATAACTTGGCTTGTCTTTTTTGTAAATAGAATCTCCCATTAACACAAGGGCTTTAAAGTTATTGGCATCTGCTTCTACAAGCGAGAGTTGGGTGGCGGTATGGCTTGCCGCCGGCAATGGCCAGCTAAGATCCTGACCGTTCCATTTTATATGTGCGGCACATTTGCGGCTTTTAAAAACATGGTAACTGAATTTCCCCAAACCGCTGCTATCGGTTTTAAATGTTGTCACTTCCTTATCATAGATATCTGTTATTGTGCCCGACACCTCCATTGGGTGGCTATCCTGGCCGGTTGCTTTAAAACCAATTACAGCATCGCTGTTTTCAATCAGTGCACCACCTTCCGGAAAAAAACTAAGTTGTGGTTTTTCATTTGTTGCTAAAGCAACAGTATTGCTTGGTTCTTCTGCTAATTTGGGCGGAAAACGTTTGTTGACAATGTAAATGGGTAAAACAAAAATGGAGGAAGTATCATGCTGAAGCATATTGGCAGTATAAACCCTCAGCCAGTAATAGCCTTCCCGTAAAGCGGTTGACAATGGAATTACACCTTCTGTTTGTTGTTGAGGAATGTTGAGCAGTAATTGGGCAATGGCAGTGTCTTTATCATCTACCAGGTCGGCATACAATGTTTTGCTGTGAGAATAATATTTGTGTGAAAGCGCATTGATGATGTAAGCCTTCAGCCACAATTCTTCACCGGCTGTGTAAAACCATTTATTGGTTTGTACAAATATTTTCTCTTTTGTATCAAGCCTCAGTTCCTGTATAAACCTGCCTGCAAGCGTATCAAGATTTTGAGTGCTGGTTTGAGCATTGGAATGGATTGTTGCAGCAAGTAACAAAAAACAGAGTAAAGTTTTGATGAAGCAGTTCATTTTGGCAAGTGTAAAGTTATGCTGTAAGGTAACTAAAATTGTTTAGCGATGAAAACCATCTGTCAATTTTTTTGATTTTATTGCTTCATCTGTTTTTTTCTATCAAAGCTTATTCTTCGGGCAAAGCAATTACTTTTTGCTGGTGAATTTTACCACTAAAAATTTTAAACAATATTATTACCGAATCCGCTTCGCTGGTGGTTACTATATCATACATTTTACGCCAGTTGCGCCATACATATTCGCCTGTTTTTTCTGTGCCATATCCTTCAATTCCACCAATAAGAATAATTGTTTTCCGGTTGCTCAATTGTAGCCTGGCAAATACCCCATAGTCAATTTTTTTTCCCCGGTTGGCAGCATATTCTTTCCCCATTAAAATTATTTTATTTTGCTCGGGTAGCCAGTTAAAGCAATTGCCAAATACTTTTTTTTTCAATAAAGAGGCAGTAAGCCTGTTGCCGAATAAACCAATGTTCACCCATGTTTCCGGCTTTTTGTTTTCTTTTTCAAATTGTTCTACCACAGATGAGTCGGTTAAGATTTTATAGTTGGTGATATTCATCCGGGTACACAATTGTTTAAAAAGCACTTCCGTTTTAATGTCGGTATAAGCACCGAAATGAGTAGCTGGTAAATTGGCATCCAGTTCGCCGAAGGGGTAATTGATAAGAATAGTTTTTATACCGGTTTCTTCCTGATAATTTAAAAGCCTTTTAAAATATACTTCATCATTGGCGGCTTTAAACTGCAGCATATAATTTTCTGCCTTTTCAAGGTAAGTATAATAATTACTGCTTCGTTTATACAACTGGTTAATGCGTTCATGAAACTGGTTAAAATGCTGCACAGGCAAGTTAAGCATCCGGGCAATAACGTCAAAGGTTTCTTCTTTTGCCTTTAGTAAATAATCATGGTTGGTTTTGCAATACCTGGAAATCTGCTTGGCCATTGAAAACTTTTGCGGGTTTTGTTTTGTAGTTTTTAGCAGCATTTTTTTAATGTCAGTTTCAGTGGGATGTTCTTTATTCGTACGCTTTCTTACCTCTTCAATGATGTAGATACCGAAGCTTACTTTTACCGTGTCGTACTGCGTTTTTATAACCTTCTTCATTTTTTATGGCTTGCTGTTTAAAGATAATAAAGCTATTTTTTAAATGCACAAATAATTATTTTTTTGGACCTGGCCGGACTTGCTATTTAAATTGGTTCAGAAGGTTTGTAATATTGTTCTGTCAATTAAAACCTATATCAAATGTGTCATCATGAAAAAAACAACAGTACTGTTTGCCCTCGCTTTAACAACGGTTGCCGTTCTAAGCTTTGTACCTCAAACAACATTTTTCAAAATTCCGCAGAAAGTACTGCGGCATGTGGTGATGTTCAAATTTACACCCACCGCAACGCCGGCGATAGTGCAGGATATAGAAAATACCTTCAAAGCTTTACAGGCGAAAGTACCCTCGGTAAAAGGTTTTGAATGGGGAACCAACAACAGCCCGGAAGGCTTTAACGAAGGGCTTACCCATTGCTTTGTAGTAAGCTTTGATGATGAGCAGGGCAGGCAGGCTTACTGGGATAACCCTGCACACAACGACTTTGTAAATAACCACCTGAAACCCTACATGGAAAAAGTGCTGGTAGTAGATTATTTTGTAAATCAATAAAGCATGGATCTGAAGTTGAAAAATAAGAAGGCTCTGGTTACAGGTTCTACAGCGGGTATTGGTTTGGCCATCGCTTCTTCTTTACTAAAAGAAGGTGCCTCCGTAATTATTAATGGCAGAAGCAAAGGACGGATTGAACAGGCTATTGCATTGCTGCAAAAAGAAATTCCGGGATGCAATGTGAGCGGTATTGTAGCTGATTTTGCGGATGTAAAACATGTAGATGCGTTGGTAAAAAAAGCAGGTAACATTGATATACTAGTAAACAATATTGGCATTTTTGAACCGAAAGGTTTTTTTGATATTCCGGATAAAGACTGGTTTAATTTTTTTGAAGTAAATGTAATGAGTGGTGTGCGTTTGTCAAGGGCTTTTATGCCTTATATGCTGCAACAAAATTGGGGCAGGATCATTTTTATTTCCAGCGAATCGGGTGTACTTACGCCGGGCGAAATGATTCATTACGGAACTACTAAAACGGCTCAACTTGCGGTATCACGGGGTTTAGCTGAGTTAACAAAAGGTACGGCTGTTACCGTAAACACGGTGTTGCCCGGCCCAACATGGAGCGAAGGAGCAAGTGAATTTATTAAGAGTCTGGCCAAAACCCAGCAACTGCCGGTAGAGCAGGTTGAAGCATCTTTTTTTAAAGAAGAAAGACCGACATCTTTATTGCAACGTTTTGCCACGGTGGGTGAAGTAGCCAGTATGGTAACCTATTTGGTTAGTCCGCTGGCGTCTGCAACCAACGGTGCTGCGGTTAGGGTTGATGGGGGGGTAGTGAAACATATTTTGTAGTAGAATTAAATATTTAGTTCGCAAAATATTTAGCTATTTATTTTAGACTTCATTTTCTTTTTTTTCTTGATAAAAAAAAGAAACAAAAAAAATAAAGGCTGCTTTCATTGCGAAATATCTACAAGTTCGGCAGGTTGCATAAGCGAGTTCCCCAAAGCTGAAATAGTACACGAGGGCGACGCAACGATTATCCACATGGCTTCTTAGCCCGGACCAAAAAATAAATTAAACTGATCTTATAATATTTCTGAATCAATTTTTTTATAAAACTAAAAACGATTGTTATGCAAATGGAAGAAAAACAAACAATGACCATGAATACCATGGGCAAACTGTACGATGATAAACAAACACCGGGCAATGCCTCGGTGGCACGTACAGCACAAAAACTGAATGACCGCAGCAATGGAAAACCATTGCGTGTTTTAACAGAAGAGCAATGGGCCTTTTGGAAAAGCAATGGCTATGTAATTGTACCCAATGCAGTGCCTGCCGAAGATGTGGAAAACATGGCTAACCTGTTGTGGGAATTTGAAGAAAAAGATCTCAACAACCCGGAAACATGGTATGCGGAAGCCCGTGCGGAAATACAGATGAAGGAATTAAAAAATACCGGTATGGTTGAAATTTACAATCATCCCTACATGTGGAAAAACCGGATGAATCAGAAAGTGTATGATATTTTTGTTGACATCTGGGGCATTGAGGAATTGTGGGTTACCATCGACAGGGCCAATTTAAATTTTCCGGTAAGGCCAGGCCACGAGTACAAAGCATTTATTCATTTTGATATTGATACCAGCATGGTGCCAAAGCCAGTAAACGTACAGGGTGTGCTTGCATTGAGCGACACAGATGAATTTACCGGAGGGTTTCAATGTGTACCGGAACTGTATAAAACTTTTGATGAGTGGGTGAAAACGCAACCAGCCGACCGTGATCCGTTTAAACCAGATACAACGGGTTTTGAAATAAAAAAGATCATGTGTAAAAAAGGCGACCTGCTGATATGGGATAGCATGCTTGCACATGGTATCCGTAAAAATGAAAGCGACCGTCCAAGACTGGCACAGTACATTTCTATGACACCTGCGGTGGAAGAAAATGTTGACCTGCGTAACTGGCGCATCAATTCCTGGAAGAACCGCATTGCACCGGAAGGATATGCATTTCCGGGTGATCCACGTAAATGGGAACAAACAAAATATGAAAGAGCTGAGTTGACGGAGCTGGGAGAGAAATTAGTGGGTTTGAAAAGCTGGCATTGATCAACATCTTTCATTTACAGAACTGCTTTATTATCCAGCTATGTTATTCTAAAATGTATTTCGCCATGAAGCCACAACAGCTTCATGGCGAAATTTTTACCCGGCATGAATGCCGGGGCAATTCAGAATGCCGGGTAATTCAGGTTTACCAGATATGTATTCTGTCTTTTTCTGCTACAAACATTTTATCACCTTCCTTTACATTAAACGCTGTATAGAAAGGTGTAAAATTCATCAATGGCCCCCACACCCTGTACATGGCGGGCGAGTGCGGATCGGTATTAATCTGTTGCTGCATGGCCTCATCTTTTATCTTTTTTCTCCAGCATTGTGTAAACGATAAAAAGAAACGCTGATCGGGTGTTAGCCCCTGAATTTTTGTTATGTCTTTTCCCTGTGCTGTCATTTTAAAGGCATCATATGCAATTGCAATACCACCTATATCCGCTGTGTTTTCTCCTTGTGTTAAACTGCCGTTTACATGCACAGAATCCAGTACTGTAAAGCCGTTGTATAGTTTTATCACCTGTGCTCCTTTGGCTTTAAATTTTTCAAGGTCTTCCTTGCTCCACCAGTTTTTTAAATTGCCATCTTTATCATATTGTGCGCCCTGGTCATCAAAGCCGTGTGTCATTTCATGGCCAATTACCATA
>JAYUBR010000011.1:0-9281 GCA_043740775.1 Ferruginibacter sp.
CTATCTCTGTAAATAATATTACACCAGATAAAGGCACCGCAACAATATTGGTAATAAGAAAGAGATTTGGAAACTGGTGAAAATAATAAATGCATACCGGAAATGTAAGCACCTGTGCAGCAAGCGAAATGGCCATCAGTTTCCATATTTCGTTGAGCAATTTATTTTTGATGTAGAACCAGTTGTAAATAGATTTTTGAAAAATGATAATTCCTACAACAGCCAGGTAAGATAACTGAAAACCGACATCCCATAAAAAATACGGATTGTAACATAACATTACAAAGGCCGAGCCGGCCAGCGAATTATAAATGGAAGACTGTTTTGAAAGATTTTTGCCCACTGCAATAAAAGTAAACATCACCGCAGAGCGCAATACAGATGCTGCCGCACCGGTGAGTAAGGCAAACAACCACAGACAACTTAAAATTAATACCACCTGTGTAATTTTTGATTTGTTGATGAATGGAATTTTAGCAAACAACCACACCAGTAAACCATAAATTAATGCCAGGTGCATGCCCGAAATAGCAATGATGTGAACCACACCAGTATTGCTGTAAGCCTGTACCAGGTCTTTATCCAGGTCGTTGGTATATCCTATCAGCAACGCTTCTGCAATTCCCAACTCATCTTTGCCTTGCGGTATATTTTTTTGTAAAACAGCTAAAATAGCTGCCCTGGAAGTAAAGATAAATTGCCGGAACCAGTTTATATTCTTGTCATTAAGCAATACCCAATCTTTTGATTGTAAAAAAACATTGTGAAAAACAGATTGAAAAGCGGCATACCGCTGGTAATTAAAAGCGCCGGGGTTTCCGGAATTTTTGATGTGCTGTAAATTTTTATTCAGAAGAATTTTATCGCCATATTTTAACACCGGCTGAAGCGAATCTTTTGCAAAATAGATCAATACCTTTCCTTCACTTTTAATCACCTTCTCCCCGTGAATGATCGCTTCCACATAGCCATCAGCTTTATATGATTTTGATTTTTCAATCAAAGGTTCATTTATCCGAACCAATAGGTAATCGCTATCCTGGTAATATTGTCCAAACCAGTGATTGCTATGCTGTACATCTTTTTGCCAGGTGATACAAAGACCAACACTTACTATCAATAAATTTAAAATGACGGCCTGTAATGATTGTAGTTTAAATTGTATTGCTGTGGGAAATAAAAAGAATAACAAATAAGCAATGCTGCAACTTATTGCACCAACAATAACAGCCGCAACCGGAATCTTCAGGTACCATTGCAGCAGTATGCCAACCACCAAAGGCAATAGCAGCCTGATGAAGGGGGCTTTTTTCCAAATGGGAATAACTAAGGGTCTTGACATATCCTAAGATACCCATAAAAAATATAAAATGAAAGTACTACTAGAGTATTTGCAGATCCAGTTCGAAGCCGGGCAACGCATTTTCGCCGGAAAGTTTGTTGGTAAAACCTTGTATAATTTCAACACTATTATCAGCCCTGTAAATAGATACCTGCTTATTTTCGGGATTTATAAGCTATGCTAAACTTGCACCATTTTCTATCCATTGCAGCATCTTATTTTTTAATTGTTTAAATTATCTGATGTACTTTTTAATTCTACAATAAAATCAGGGCAAATTGGTGCAAATTTTGTTTTATCTTCTTCGGTAAGCAAGCTCATTTTTGCATTACTTATCCAGGCTGTATCCGGAGAAAACAGCTCCGTCAGGAAGTGTAAATCCTGTAGAAGAATTAAATACTTTACCTGCTTGGGGTTTCTTATTCCAGATGTATAACTCACCATTAATGTCAGCACTATATGACCCGGTATAAAATCCTGTATGTGCCATAATATAAATTTGTTTGGTATGATCCCGCTCTAATTTTAAATCCCGATTTTGCTGGCAAAAATTAAAGAATTCTTCATCAGACATATCATCATGCGGGAAGCCTTTTACATCTGCGATAAAATTTTCAATCTGCAATTTCATACCCAAATATAAAAAAAATAAGTTGCCTGCTCAAATGCATACTCCGCTCCTTATACGACTGCCTGAAATATGGATCACATAAATCTGATATAAAACGGATGGCTTTATCGGCCGATCTTCTGCGATAGAATAGATATAGAATTTGTGAGGATTTTATTAACTGGAATAAAAGGCACCGAACACGGCAATAAATGATTTACCGGTTCAGGAAATATTCTCTGAATGCCGCTATCTCTTTATTTTCAATTTCAGTATATTTTTCAAAAATTTTATCGCCCACTTGTTTTTGAAGTGCAGATATACCTACATCAATTAACTGCAATCCTTTTTGAGTAAGTAAGATATTGTCAAAAGCCAACCCTCCGATATTTGAAGGCCGTTTTAAATCCCGGTGAACAAATCCTGCCTGGTGCAATTGTTTTAATTCATCTGCAAATACATCCAGCCATAATTGCCGTATCTCTACTTCATAAGCTCTAAAATCAATAGGATATATCCGTTCCATCACCAGCATTTCTGCCTGCAAAGTCTCATTATAATCTAACCGTACAAATTTTACAACTAAGTTATTTACGGCATTTGCAAATTGCATTTTTTCAGCCTCACTACCTATATCAGAACGGGTATCACCAATAAATAACTTGGCAACTTCTGCATCGTTTATAACAATCACAGTGTTGTTTGCGCCGGATGAAAGTTTACGGGGATATTTCATTTTAATTAATTGATTGCACTATCCATTAATTGTTTTTTACTTGTTCAAATACCTACTATACAAGGCGTTTCAAATTGTCGGTTCTGGATTAGGTCTGTAGAAACAACAAGGGTGTCACCAGCCAGAAGAAAAGTATTTTTTACTCATCGGGTATAGTTATTTTTTAAACCCGATTCTTTCCCTGTCTTCCCATTTTCTTTGTGCGGCTTTTTCATCGAGCAAATTTTCCATGGCGTCATAAATCTGGTTTAGTTGCACATCATGCTCACCCAATTTTTCTTTAATTTCTTTCATTTGTTGTTTTAAATCGTTTTGCTTTAATAGAACTTTTTTTATCGCTACAAAGGCTCTCATAATGGCAATATTCATATTGATTGCCTTATCGGAATTTATTACACCACTCAACATGGCAACACCTTGTTCGGTAAAAGCATAAGGCAAAGCAGCAGCAGGTCTTTTGCCAGGGTATGTCATCACAAATTGTGATGACATACTTGCACCGCTATTTACAGCATTAATCTGAAAACGGATATCATCAAATTCGCTTTTTTTAAGCCTGAACATAAAATCCTCCGGAAATCGTGGAAGGTTTCTTTTTACTGCCTGGTTTAAAACCCTCGTTTCAACAGCATACAATAAAGCCAAATCAAAATCAAGCATAACCCGTTCTCCCCGAACGTCGTAAATCCTGTTTTGAATGCTTTGTATTATTTGCATAACGTTGTTTTACAAAATTTTACTTGCTCAAATGCATACTCCGCTCTTTGTACAACTGCCTGAAATATGGATCACGTAAATCTTTTATAAACCGGATGGCCTCGCCGGTACTTTTCATCTCAGGTCCTAATTCTTTACTAACACCGGGAAATTTATTAAAAGAAAAAACAGGTTCTTTAATGGCGAACCCTTGTAGCTTTTTATCGTAGGTAAAATCTTTTACCTTGTTTACACCCAGCATAATTTTGGTAGCAATATTCAGGTAAGGTATCTGGTATGCTTTTGCAATAAACGGAGTGGTACGGCTTGCTCTTGGGTTGGCTTCTATTACAAACACATTGCCATCTTTAATGGCAAACTGGATATTGATCAACCCTTTAATGTTAAGCTTACGGGCTATTTTTTCTGCATAATGTTCCATCGTAGTCACTATCAATGGAGACAGGTTAAATTGTGGCAACACCGCATTGCTATCGCCACTATGTATACCGGCCGGTTCAATATGTTCCATCACACCCATGATGTGAAATTCTTCTCCATCAAAAATGGCATCAATCTCCGCTTCCTGGCAACGGTCTAAAAAGTGATCTATCAAAATTTTATTGCCGGGCAAATGTTTTATCAGGCTTAAAATTCCTTTTTCCAAATCTTCATCATTCAACACAATCCGCATACGCTGCCCGCCAATTACATAACTGGGGCGTATCAACACCGGGTAACCTACTACTTTGGCTACTTCAATGGCTTCATCTGTATTAAAGGCCGTGCCGTAATTTGGATAAGGAATGCCCAGTTCTTTCAGTGTATCACTAAACCTTCCCCTGTCTTCCGCAATGTCCATATTATCGAAGGAAGTACCGATAATTTTAATGCCTTTTTCGTGTAATTTTTTTGCCAGTTTCAGTGCTGTTTGTCCGCCCAATTGTACAATTATACCTTCGGGTTTTTCGTACTCAATAATTTCCCACAGGTGTTCCCAAAACACGGGTTCAAAATATAACTTATCAGCAATATCAAAATCAGTAGATACCGTTTCGGGGTTACAGTTCACCATGATGGCTTCGTAACCCGCTTCTTTTACAGCCAGTAAACCATGTACACAGCAGTAATCAAACTCAATGCCCTGGCCAATCCTGTTAGGGCCACTACCCAATACAATTACTTTCTTTTTCGCAGAAACAACAGATTCATTAGAAACAATCAATGCAGCAGAAACTGCATTTTCAGATCCCGACCTGGGGGGCGGGGGGGCCGCCTTTTTCTCAAACGTAGAATAGAAGTAAGGCGTTTTTGCTTCAAACTCCGCACTACAGGTATCTACCATTTTAAACACCCTTGTTAAGCCCATTTCTTTTCTGCGGTTGTAAATAATTTCCGCATCGTCTTCCTTCATTATCCTCACAATCTGTTCATCGCTGAACCCTAAAAATTTTGCCTGTGTCAACAATTCGTCCGGCAATGTTTTTAAATCGTATTTGGCAATCTCTTTTTCACAATCACATATCTTTTGTATCTGGTAAATAAACCAGCGGTCAATACCCGTACTTTCGCAAATACGTTTTACGCTGGCACCCGCCATCAGCGCATCTTTTATACGAAACACCCGGTCCCATTTGGGTATCTTGATGTATTCAATCAGTTCATCGGCATGCATTAAACTTTTACCGTAATAACCCAAACCAACGGCCTCATTTTCCAAACTCTGACAAGCTTTCTGTATCGCTTCGGCAAAGCTTCTGCCGATGGCCATTACTTCACCTACGCTTTTCATCTGAAAGCCAAGCGTATCATTGGCGCCTTTAAATTTATCAAAATTCCAGCGGGGTATTTTTACAATCACATAATCCAGTGCCGGCTCAAAATAAGCTGAGGTAGATTGGGTGATCTGGTTCTTCAATTCATCCAGGTTATATCCAATCGCGAGCTTGGCAGCAATCTTTGCAATCGGGTAACCGGTAGCTTTACTGGCCAATGCAGAGGAGCGGCTAACCCTGGGATTTATTTCTACCACAATCAGTTCTTCTGTTTGCGGATTTAAAGCAAACTGAACATTACATCCGCCTGCAAAATTGCCCAGTGCCCGCATCATCCGAATGGCTGTGTTACGCATCAATTGGTAGGCGGTATCGCTCAAAGTCATGGCTGGCGCCACTGTTATGCTGTCGCCTGTGTGAACCCCCATCGGGTCAAAATTTTCTACTACACAAATAATTACCACATTGTCATTGTTATCCCGCAGCAGTTCCAGTTCAAATTCCTTCCATCCCAGCACAGCTTTTTCTACCAATACTTCATGAATAGGTGATGCGGTTAAACCATTGTTCAATGCATCATCCAGTTCTTCTTTTTTAAATACAATGCCACCACCTGTTCCACCCAATGTAAATGAGGGGCGAATTACCAATGGAAACCCAATATCCTGTGCAAATTCCTTTCCTTCTAAAAATGAGTTGGCGGTTCTTGCCAGACAAACCGGTATGCCCATTTCAATCATCCACTGGCGAAATTTTTCCCTGTCTTCTGCTTTGTCAATGGCTTTGATATCCACACCAATCAGTCGCACATTATATTTTTCCCAAACGCCCAACTCATCTGCTTCTTTACACAAGTTCAACGCTGTTTGTCCGCCCATGGTAGGCAGTACTGCGTCTATTTTATTTTCCTCCAGTATTTGTTCAATGCTCTCCACGGTCAATGGCAGCAGGTACACCCTGTCAGCCATCATCGGGTCGGTCATAATGGTAGCGGGATTGCTGTTGATCAGGATCACTTTAATCCCTTCTTCCCGCAAGCTCCGGGCGGCTTGCGTGCCGGAATAATCAAATTCGCAGGCCTGACCGATAATGATTGGGCCAGAGCCGATAATAAGTACTGATGTAATGGAATTGTCTTTTGGCATAATGTATTGCCTTCTGTAGGCGTGCAAAAGTAAGGGACTGAGCGGAAAAAATGAAATGAGAAAAATTATAAACTGTAGTGGTAATAAAACAAGGGTGATTTTTAAACATTTTTTTAACAGCTAATATTTTCATAGCATCATTCTTGCGTCGCAATCCCCGCCTGAATGACTCAGTCGGGCAGGCGTTCATCGGTTGTACTACTATTTAGCTTTTATTAAAGCTTATGTGCGACCGGTATAGCAATACCCGGAAAATGCATACAAATACCGCAATCAAAAATCATTTTACTCTTTTCGCTCCCATCATCTTCACAAATAGTTTTTTCCTTTTCATTACATATTTAGTGGTATCAAAATAATCATGGTGCCAGGTAAAGGTTTCATCCAATGGCTTTGAAAATCCAAGAAGCGCTTTGCTTTGCATTGTTTTTAGTTTACGCAAGTATCTTGGCCAAAAATGCACAAACAACCTGTCGAATTCTGTAAGGTAAATATCAGCCACCCTGCAATCTCCTTTAATTAAAATCGAATTTTCGTCATTGTTCTGAATTGAGTTGGCGCTAAAATTTGCAGACCCGGTTACTACCACTGGTTTATCCGACAAGGGATCTATCAGGAAAAACTTATTGTGTACATACAATATACCTGCGCCTGTAATTGCTTTGGTGGTTATTTCTTTGGCCCACTCTTTTTCGTCACCATCATACACGGCCCCGGCAGTTACCTTAACATCAATATCATTGCTTTTAACATTTATTGCATCACTGGCAGATTCAAATAACAACAGACGCAAATAATCTTTATCCTTTTTAAAAACAGTATTAAACACTTCATCCATGTTAAAAGAAAAAACCATGCAAACCAGCTCCTTTGCGCTGTCAATCAGGTCGGCATAATGTTGTAAATGTACGGGTGGAGTATCTTTAATAACAGGCAGATCTCTTGGGCTAAAAAAAACATAGGTTCCTTTAGAAAGGCTCGCAAGGTCTACATCCGGCTGTATGCTGTCGCTTACTTTTGCCTGTACACTCATGAAGGGATTTTCTTTAAGACCCGTCCAGTAGGTGAAGTATTTATTTGCAATAGCCTCATCAACAATCCAGTGGCCGGTATTGCATTGACCAAAAATTCCTGCAAGTGTAATGTTAGTAGAGCCGGTCCATACCTGTATGGGTTTACCATCCTGGCATAGTACCATAAACTTATTGTGTGGCTGGCTGGGTTTGGTACGCAAGGTTTTTACCGATGGTTCAAGCCTGGCCTTTTTAATCATTGATTGGTTGTTTAGCCTTACTGTTCCATCTTTGTAAACTTTATCGTCGTACTGATCGGGTTTACCACTCACCACCAGTTGAACATTTACGCCCCTGTCTGATGCAGCTTTTAACTCATCTAAAAAGCCAGGATACTGCAATTCATAAAAGGCTCCGCAGATACTGAATTTATTATCGGTGGCCTGCTGTACAAACTTTACTAACCCCTCACTCCATAAATCTCTTCCTAAAAATGTAAGTGCATGTTGCAGTGCCTCACCCTTTAAATCACTAATGGCTTTGTTGCCGTATTCACTGTTATGGGCATAGGCCTGCGAACCTGTAACCCCATAATTGAAATATACAGAATGTTTTCCCTCCTGCAGGTTCTCTGTAGTAATTTCAATACTATTTTCATATCTGGGCTGGTGGTTGATGGGTGTACCAAACATCGGCTTTATAGTATAGGTATAGGTTTGGCCGGGGTTGGCTGTATAATCCTGCCAATAAAAAGTTTGCAGCAGTGAAGTATTCTTTATTTCAGAGTCTGTATTTTTTTGCAGTGACGCAAAATGTTTGGTTCCATTGAGCATTTTGATATGGCCATCTTTATCTTTCCGTTCCAAACTAAAACCTATGAAGTTTTTATTGTCAAGTTTAGTTTTTGCAATTTCAAAAGATAACAAGACGGTTTGTGTTCCGGCAACTACATACAATTTCAGGTCACTGCTTTCTTTTTTGTAACGCATAGTTTTACCTTTTTAATGGTTTTAAATTTAACACCGGCTTAATCCTGGTATAAGGCTGTAATTATTTTTGGACTTTTGCCGGTGAATTATTCTGGGGTTTAACTATAAAAACGGGGGCAGTAGTTGCGTTAATTAATCAGGGGTAAATTCAGTTACAAAATAGTAATTATTTTGATCTGTTTCAGAAAAATATTGGACAGGTTATTGATCTGTTTCAAAATAGATTGGCAAGTTTCAGTTCTTTATAAAAATACAATGACCATAGCCTGCTGAACAGGCTTGCAGCAAATGTAAAAGCAATAAAATTAATGCTGTATTGTGCCTTAGGATGGGGTACCTGTAGTGGCATCTTTTTTACCAAACAAATCGCTGATTGTTTTTTCAGCTTCACCAAAATGTTCTTTAAAAGCTTCTGTGCCTTTTGTTTTTAATTCGTCAAAATAATCTTTGGCTTTATCAAATGCACCTTCTGCTTCGTCTTTCATTTTGTGAGCCTTGTCTTTTAAATCTGCGGCCAGTTTTTCTTTTTCTTCAGGAGTCATACTCATATATTTTGCACCGGCCAGAGCTGCTGCAGCCCCCAATAAAAAAGTAGCTATGTGTTTTGAATTTACGCTCATGGTTATAATTTTTAGTGTGATTTTACAATTAAGTTTGCATATTGATTTTACAATATGAATGTACATAAACTAATTGTGGTATGGTATTTTTCCGTAGCTTTTATTTCTGCCCATGCCCAGATTTTTCCTGCTAAAAATTATCCACAAAATTATTTTCAATGGCCGGTTATTGCCAACCATACACTGGCAGCCAACTTTGGCGAACTAAGGCCCAACCATTACCACATGGGGTTGGATTGTAAAACAGATCAAAGGGAAAATGTACCGGTGGTAGCTGCTGCGGACGGCTATATTGCCAAAGTAAAAATAGAGCCCTTTGGATTTGGCCGGTGCATTTACATCAACCATCCCAATG
>JAYUBR010000012.1:0-2836 GCA_043740775.1 Ferruginibacter sp.
AAAGCATTTCTTTTTCAGCAGGTTTCATTTTCCGTATCCTTGCTCTAAGCGTTCCATAACTGATATAAATGGTTCTGTTTTTTTCATTTTCCCTTTCAGGATATTTTCCGTTGAGCGTCTCTACAATAAGGTTATTAAAAGCATGGATATAGTCTCTAAAAGACCGGATGGTAAAGGGCGGAATATTGCTGCTGTTATTTTTAAGCGAATCAATTTGTGCCGGGAGCTCGAGTTTTATGCCCAGGGTTTGTGGATTAAACAATACTTTGTCAGACTGTAAAGGACTGATGTTATTTTCACTGCTGTCAAAAATACTAATGGGATAATTGGCAAGCATTCCTCCATCAACATAATAATTTTTAAAAGAAGAAGTATCAATTGCCTCAATTTTTTGATATTGATTATCCAATATAACCGGCTCAAAGTAGATGGGTATTGCCCCGCTGATTCTTGCTCCCAAAGCAATGGGCATATCTGGTGTATGCTCGTAAGAAAAAATATCCAGTTGCTGTTTGCTAAGGTTTGTACCGGTGCAATAAAAATCTTTAAATAAATTATTTTGCAGGTGCAACTGGTGCAACTGTGCAAAAGTTAAATTAATATTACCTGTTTTAAATTGTATTAATTGCTGCAGCCACAACTCAATTTTTTGCCCTTTATACAAACCAAATTTATGTCTTATCCGGCGGTACTTGCCAAGAATTCCACCCCTGCCATCGTTAAACTTTTCAACCGGTAAAGACCGCATGATGCTATCAATTTCTGTTGCACTGTATCCCACGCTGATCATAACGCCGGCAATAGCTCCGGCAGAGGTTCCCGCAACTTTATTGATTTGCAGTAAAATACCTTTTTGTTCCAATACCTTAAAGGCACCGGCGTATGCCAGGCCACGTACACCACCACCTTCAAGCACAAGATTTTTATAAGGATAATTTTGCTGGGCAAAGCAAATACAGGGAAATAGCAATGCAACAAGAGTTGTCTTCATAAAGTGAAAATAAAACATAGGATTGGTTGTAAACGTTAAATAGGGATTAAAATTATGCGGATGATTGGGATACTTTATTCCCAGATATTACTCATCAATACATTGGCAGTACAACCGCTTTCGAGGTTAAATGTATAGTAACCAGATGATTCAATTTTATCCAACTGGTATTTACCTTCATTATCCAGGTGATAAATTTCTATTTCATTCTTATCAACATCAACAATAATGTAGTACGGAATTTTTTGCAACTGGTAAATATAAAATTTATTGTTACGGTCTTTCATTGCGGTTGAAGGGGAAAGAATTTCAACAACAATGGAGGCTGCAAAATCAAGAAAAGGTTTGTTTATTTCTTTACATACCACCACTGCATCTGGTTGTAATATGGTGTCTTCTGCAACTTTAATATCTATAAAATCATATACTTTGCAATTTTTACAACCAGCTTTTTTTATAGCATTTCGTAATTCAGCTTTTATATTTGAACTTACCCATTGATGCCTAGGTACAGGGGCAGGGCTCATGGCAAAAGGTATACCTCCAATTATTTCCCAGCGGCCTTCCCACTGGCAATAATCTTCGTAAGTATAATAAGGTAATATTTTTATTGCGGATGACATCAAACAAATTTACAATAATTAATTTAAAGCCAGTAATATCTGCCAGGCTTCTTTCACCTTGCCCGCATTCAACAATTGAGCAGCATAAATGTGCAGTTCTTTTTCCATTTCGTCGGGGTTGATGGAATAATACTGAATGATGTTTTTAAGGGTATCATCATAAAATGTTGGGTCAACCATGGGGATAGTATTTAAATTGGCCAGTTGCCCAAGATTGTTGCCGCTAAGGATAGTGCTGTTTTTTATTGAGGCAGGTAATGCATCAATCCCAATGCCCAACTGTGTATTGGGCTTTTCTACTTTAAATAAATTGTTTTCATCCACTTTGCAATACCAGTCGCCACCAAGCCTTGCAACATGGTGCAGTTTGGTCTGGTCTATTTTTCCATCCTGCGTTAAAACGCTTTCGTCTATGTGCATTACCAGCACTTCTGCAATGATTAAGTTTCCTGCGCCACCTTCCATGCCCAACGGCTTTATTTCATTTACGATACACTCTAATTTTATTTTGCTTTGTTTTACCAGGGGTGGTTTTACCATCGTTGCAGCTTCCATGGTAAATCCTGTTTTGTAAAATTCATTCACACCTTTGGCAAACTCACAACTGGCCAACGACATTTGTTGTACCATATCATAAGTTACAATATTGATAACTACTTCCGGCACTTCCAGTATGTTTTGCAAGGTATGTTTTGTTGTATTATCTCTGCCTCTCCTAACAGGAGAAAAAACAACCACGGGTGGATTATAAGAAAACAAATTGAAAAAGCTGAAAGGGCTTAAATTAACATTCCCTGCTTTATCAATAGTGGAAGCAAAACAGATAGGTCTTGGTGCGACAGCACATTGCAAATAATGTTGTACCTCAGCAATGCTGCTATCTTTCAGTTGTATACTTTTCATTATTTCTTTAAGGAGATTATTGAAAAATCACTTTCATCTTTTACAATTGTATTGGTCAATTTACCCAGGCCTTCAATTTCCATGTCTATCACGTCGCCTTCTTTTAACCATTGTTCCTGGTAACTGGCATCGTCTAATTTGCCAGTGCCGTTTAATTCTAAAAAACAACCCGTGCCAACTGTTCCGCTGCCAATGATATCGCCTGCAAATAATTGTGTGCCATAACTGCACCGTTCAATTATTTCAGCAAAGGTCCAGGTCATCTCCTGCATATTTCCTTTGCTTACTTGTATGCCATTTACGGCGCAGGTCATAGTAA
>JAYUBR010000013.1:0-2834 GCA_043740775.1 Ferruginibacter sp.
ATAAAGGGCTTAATGGGTAAAAGTCTAAAGGAGTAAAGTTTAGTAAACTTAAAGTAAAGTTACTCCACGTTATGGAGTGATTGATGCATGTTATAGACCGCATCAGAAATAGTGAAATCATCAGTTATAAAAAGCTGCTGGTTTTTTTATTTAGAACCCTTTGATAAGGTTTTGAATTTCTTTATCGGAGAGGTTGTCAATATCGCCTTTGCTGTAGATGGAAAAGAGCAGTACGGTAGTGGCAGTAATCTTTACAAAAGATAACACCCTGGCACCACCAGACTTGCCTTTGTTTTTAGAAGCAATAGCCAGGCGTATTTTATAAATATCGTTGCCCAATGGCGTACCCATGGTAGGGTTTGTTTCCAGTTCGGTAAACAACGCAGTAAGTTCTTGTTTTAAAGAAGGGAATTTTTTAGTAAGCTTTTTGGCTTCTTTTTTAAAATTGGCAGAAAGTTCAATTTTATAACTCATTCAAAAAATCTTTAGCAGGTGTAGTTTTTAGTTTTCCTTTTTTAAAAAGTTTTACTTCCTGCAGTCCGGCTTTTATGTTTTGTAAAACCTGTTCTTTTGCAGGTTCTTCAGCAGCTTCAATTTTTTTTACAAATTGTAAACTCTTGGCCAGCTCTATAAAAAACGGGTAGTTGCTATCAGGTATGTGTAAGGTAACTTGTTTCATTTTTTTTATTTTAAAAGCGTTTGCAATTTATACGGCATAAGCTTGTTTGGCTCTGTAATCCCTGACATAAGCAGAGATGATTTTTATAAGAACGCCCTGTTCTTCTTCGGGCAAGGTATCCATTTCTTTAAAGCGTTGTATAAGTTCAGAATTTTTTAATGAAGCTTTAGCCTTCTCATTCTTATCACCACTAATTAAATAATCAACAGAAGTTCCAAGAGCATCAGCCAGCTTGTTCATGATGTTGGCTGGTGGCTGTACATCTTTGGTCTCATAACGGATGTATTGAGATTTAGAAACACCGATTTTATCAGCCAGTTCAATCTGTGTTAATCCGGCCTGCTTCCTTAAAGCTTGTACTCTTTCTGCAAGTAACTCTTTCATTTTAGATAATTTTTCCACACAAAAGTACCTTATAGAATACTTATTTTACCTGTTTTAGTGCCTCATTGTGGATAAAAAGAAGAATAGTTGTTTTTTAAAAGTGTCATTTATGAATAGCTTTGTGCCTCAAAAGAGTACTTAAAAATTTATGCACATGGAACAGTTAAACCACCACAATCCGGAATATGTAACCTGGAAGTATGAAGAAATCCTTTTTGCATTGCTGGGCGGCATCAGGATAGAAGGGCTGCACAGCATGAGAGTAACTTTAAAAGTGGACTTTAAAACCTTCCCCAGCATCCGTCATGGATTGGATTTATACAATGAAACCCAAACCGAAAAACTCATAAAAAATATTGCTGAAAGATTTACACTAAGCACAACCTACATACATAAAGCCATTGGTAATTTAATCAACACAGTAGAAGATTACCGGCTGCAGCAAATTGACAGCAACAAATTAAAATCAGTCAACAACAAAGTAATATTAAGCAAAGAAGAAATTGCAGCAGCCGAAGCATTTTTAAAAGAACCGAAATTATTACAGCGTACAAATGACAGCATCGGCATGAGCGGCGTAATTGGCGAAGAAGTAAACAGGCTGATCATGTATTTAATTTTTACCAGCAGAAAATTACAAAGACCCTTGCACATTATAAGCTTTGGAAGCAGTGGAGTTGGCAAATCACATCTACAAGAAAAGGTTGGGGAGTTGATACCGAAAGAAGATAAGATTGAATTAACCAGTGTAAGTGCCAATGCGTTTTATTATTTTATAGATGATGACCTTGGGCACAAAGTAATATTGATAGAAGATTACGACGGCGTATTTGCAGCATTGTACTCTATCAGGGAATTACAAAGCAAACAAAAGATAAGTAAGACCATCACCATCAGAGACCGCAACGGCAACCAACGGACTTTACACCTTACGGTAAAAGGCCCGGTGAGCATTGCAGGTTGCACCACCAGCGAGCATGTGTATGAAGATAATGCCAACCGCAGCTTCTTAATTTATTTAGACGAGAGCGAAACCCAGGACGAGAAAATAATGCAGTACCAACGGTTATTTGCAGCAGGGAAAATAGAAGTAACCCAACAGCAACAAATACAAAAGCTATTACAAAATGTACAAAGAATATTACAACCCATCAGCGTAAGAAACCCTTTTGCAGAGCAGCTTATCATACCCAAAGAAGTTTTTAAACCACGTAGAACCAATGCACATTATTTAGCCTTTATAGAAGCGATTACATTTTACAAACAATACCAACGGGAACATAAAGTAGATAAAGAAAGCGGAGAGATATTTATAGAAACTACGTTAGAAGATATTGCAGAAGCGAATGAATTAATGAAAAATATTTTACTTAAAAAATCAGACGAGTTAGGCTATGCAACAAGAAAGTTTTTAGAGAATTTAAAAAAGTATCTGCAAGCAAACCCTTCCCCTTCCGGGGGAAGTCGGATGGGGGCTTTTGCCAACAAACAAATAAGGGCAGCGCTAAAGGAAAATCCAAACAATCAAAAGCGGTACATGGTGGAGTTGCAACAATATGGATTTATAAAAAAGGTGGAAGATAAAACCAGCAATCAGCGTAAAGGTTTTTTGTATGAGATAATAAATTACGAGGAGTACAACCAACTGCAAAACATCATCAACAGTGCATTAGATGGCATATTAGAAAAGCTACAGAAACAACAAAAAGAGATACCAACCGCTTCCCTTCTCCATTTGGAGAAGGTGCCCAAAGGGCGGATGAGGTAAAGA
>JAYUBR010000014.1:0-2828 GCA_043740775.1 Ferruginibacter sp.
GCCCTGAACATTGTACGTCATTGCTACAGAAAATTACACGGTTCAAATAGAAAATTTATTATTATCATTAACATTAAAATAGATTAACATGCAACAAACAACACAACAACCAAACCCATCCGGTATCATGCAGGTTGGTTTGGGCTTCTGGGCTTCCAAGGTTTTACTTACTGCTGTAAATGCCGGATTGTTTACGCATTTGGCAAAGAAACCTCTTTCATTAAAAGAAATTAAAACGCTGTTTAACTGGAACTGTATGGACAGGCATGCATCCGATTTTCTGGATACACTCGTTGCACTTAAATTTTTAAAAAGAGAGGGAATTGGTGAAACTGCAATTTATTCTAATACTGAGGATACAGACTTTTTTCTGGATAAAGAAAAGCCTGCTTACATTGGAGGAATTCTGGCAATGGCGAACAACCGGTTATTCCGTTTTTGGGCAAACCTGGATGATGCAATGAAGACAGGCAAACTTCAAAACGAAGCTGCCAATCAGGGTGAAAACCTTTTTGAAGCGATATATAAATCACCTGAAAAAACGAAGGAATTTATCCATGCTATGACAGGAATTCAGGTGGGTAATTTTATGGCATTTGCCAATAAGTTTGATTTTTCAAAATACAAAACCTTATGCGATATTGGCGGTTCAGGTGCGATGTTAAGCATACAGGTAGCAATGCACAATCCTCAAATCACATGCAATAACTTTGACCTGCCACCCGTTGAAGCTGTTGCACTGGAAAACATTGCTCATTTCAATCTGAGCGACAGAATTAAAACTACTAACGGTGATTTTTTTAAGGATACATTTCCAAAAGCCGATATTATTGTAATGGGAAATATCCTTCATGACTGGAGCGAAGAGAGAAAACTACTATTGATTAAGAAAGCATACGATGCCCTGCCTGAAGGAGGCGCTTTTGTAGCAATAGAAAATGTGATTGATAACGAACGCAGTCAAAATGTATTCGGACTTACCATGAGCCTGAATATGCTGATTGAAACAGAAGAAGGGTTTGATTATACACTTTCCGATTTTGAAAACTGGTCTAAACAAGCAGGGTTTAAAACAGTAGAGCAGATTACTTTGGCCGGACCTTCAAGTGCTGTAATTGCATATAAATAAAAATTATTTATTGTTCAAAATGACCATCGATTAACGAAAAGCACGAACGCACAACATTTAGTCGTATAGCCGAAAGCCCCCGAATTTAAAAAGGCTCAACATACAATGCAAAAGCCCCTGTCATCAGAGACTGGGGCTCATACGCTGTTCAGCGACACCGGGCTATAGGAGGTTTTGTAGCATTTATACGTAGCCCAGCTTTTATTTTTAGAAGGGTATCCGTGTCTGTAACGTGTACGTTGTATAAGCGTACAATACTGTTTGCACATAAGTTCTCAGCAGGCGCAGAAGTGCATTGGCGATCAAAATGCTAATAGGCGTGCAATGAGGTGTTGGTTGTGTAGTTGGGTTTCCAGTGTCGGCAGTTTACTAATTTTGCATATTGAAAAGTTGTCAGATTGAATATCAGTAACAAGGGGGCACAGGAGAGGACTCCTGCGCCAGATGGGTAACATTACTCCCCAATAAATGATTGTGAGCCGGACTCCTGCGCCAGATGGGGCCTTATAAATCTTCTTCATCCTCATCATACAGTAAAAGTAATGATAATGATAACGATGAGAGTGATGAAGTTTCCTCCAATTGTAAAATTGAAGATGGCACATACTCTGCAACTGTTGATTATAATAATTCAGAAACAGGATACTCAAATACATACACTCTTGATGTTGACGTTGAAAGTTGCCAAGTAATACAAATCAATTTTCCAAAAGGTGGTTGGTTAGATGAAGACCATATTGACGCAGCCGACATTGATGAAGATGGTAACGCAAGTGTTTCAGGAGAAAATGGTAAGACTTATGAAGTTCATATTGACAACTAAATTTAAAACAGGGAAGCTGAAAACTGCATAGAGTAAGCAATAAATAAAAAAACATAAAAAATGAAAAAAGCATTTTTTCTTATGACCATTCTCACTTTAACTGTATTTGGACTAAAAGCACAGACAAAAAAAGACGGTACACCTGACATGCGTTACAGTTCAAATAAGCAGACTTATTCAACACCGAGTACAACGACTACTACTCCAAGCTATT
This sequence comes from Ferruginibacter sp., assembly GCA_043740775.1. Taxonomy (GTDB): domain Bacteria; phylum Bacteroidota; class Bacteroidia; order Chitinophagales; family Chitinophagaceae; genus Ferruginibacter. The sequence continues at coordinate 2,167 of JAYUBR010000014.1, forward strand.
CATCACCAACTACGATAACTTCAAGACCAGTTTATAGTGGTGCAACACATACAACCTCTCACGGAGGAACTTATCCTGGAAGTACAAATTCACATCATAAAAATGGGACTTATGCAAACCCAAGTTCTAACAATAACTATGGGATACACAAAAAGAGAAATTAAAACTACAGCCAACAACTAAGGTTTTGTGCAATTGGGGCATGACGTTGAAACAATCATCAGCAGTGCATATCCAAGCTTTGGTTTCGGCGGACGGAATTCTGTTGGTCTTTTGTAGGTTAACTTCAACTTTTGTTTATTAATTTAGCTTCAGTTCCGGGCGGACAGTTGGTCAATTCCCCAACTGCAGCAATACTCGAACGTCAGACTGTGAGAAAACTAAAAATTTCTTAAAAATCACCTTATTACTTTTCATCACAGGCCATAGGATATCAATTAAACAGCCATTTACAGGCATAATGAGCAAGCCTGTTTTTTGAAGCGTCATTCTATGCTTTTTTTAAAGGCTGTTTAATTGATATCCTATGGCCTGTGATGAAAAGTAATAAGGTGATTTTTAAGAAATTTTTAGTTTTCTCACAGTCTGACGGGCAAGGCTTTGTAAAAAGACGGATACCATTTTTGTCGCCTGGCATAATTTAAAATAGTAACCAATGCACT
>JAYUBR010000015.1:0-2817 GCA_043740775.1 Ferruginibacter sp.
TTTTTACTGCCAGATACAAAGAATAACCGCAGCAATAATATTACCCAACAAAGTGTAACCACCATTGATGAAATGCAATCCCACCGGTCTTTTTTCATACAGGTAAGAATTACTGATGGCAGTCGCACCAAAGCAAAGTCCGGTTAATGCCCCTAATTTAAAACCCTGACTAAAACCTGCCATGTGGAGATAAGCCACCAGGATGGCCAGCCCGATGCAGGCTACCAGGATAATTAAAAAAGATGCGCCCATAATAGCACCCATGCCCTTGGTTGCATTGGGATCACCGGCATCGACTTTTGTAAACGCTACCCATTTGTTTGCAAACAAAACCTTGGAATACCAAACGGCTCCCAAAGCAAAATAGGCTACAGCAGCAACCAGTACCGCCAGCCAGTGAATGTGTTTAATAATTTCTGGATTCATATAAATAAAGTTGGATTTTATCCGCCGCAGGCGGAATGGTTAAAGGGAGAAAAAAACATCATGTACAAAATACAATAAATATTTTCTATTTGCTAACCTGGCAATATATATTGCTTAATGATATCCTTTTACCGCTATGCCGGTCTTCTCCGATTTTAAAAAAATAGTATATGGTTTGTTGGAAAAAGAAAATTAAGAAGATTTGCTTTTGCTGATCCTTTGTAAATTCCAGTATTATTTTCTACAGGCATTATCTTTCAGAACACTCATTCCTCCGGCCATGTTTATTACATTTGAAAACCTGTTTTGAGTAAGCAGGTAACTCGCCCGCGGACTTCTGTGACTATGGGAACAATACACAATAATTTCCTTTTTTTTATATGCGTTTAATTCGGAAAGCCGGTTTGCTAAAACCTGTACCGGTATATTAATCGCATTTTTTAAAGTGCCAAAATCCGGATCTGCTTTTCCCTCAAATTCTTCTTTTGTGCGAACATCTAACAAAACAACAGCAGGATGATCTCGTATATATTTACACAATTCAGCAGGTTGAATGGTTTTAAAATTTACGGTGGCCCTGTCAACCAATTGCATTCCACAATGCCGGCAAGTACCCGGCGCATTGTATACCTCATTGTCACAATCCTGCCCACAAGGCATACATTGGTACTTCACCTGATTGGCAACTGTTTGTTTATGTTCAGCAGTAGAAGAACTGCATTGAATATATAGCATTACCATGCAGATAAACACCGGATATTTTAAAATTTGAATAATCATTTACTTAATTTGTGTAAGTAAAGTTAACGCAAATCGCAACTTGCTGTATTGGTAAGGTTTTAGTTTTATTGTGTTACTAACCCTGCAATTATTGCCATGGCAATACTGAGCAAAGTACCAATTACCAGGTATTCTGTTTTTATTTCCGGACGATCTTTTTCATTAAACCGGATGATGCCCTTAGCGGCTACCAGTAAGCCTATGGCTGAGTATTGACTTTGCAAAACAAAAATCAGGATGATAATCCGTTCCACCATTCCTATCCATTTGCCGGCATTGCCAAGGCTCTCGGAATCTGGTAATTTTTCTCTCCATTGGCGGGTAAGCTGACCAATTAAAATACCTGCGGGTGCGGTTAAAAAAACTACCGCCGTTACCCTTTTCCAAATGGCTGGCTGCGCATTCAGTTGCAGCAATGTTTGCTGTACATCGCTCCATTGCAGAAAGGTAAAATACCAACAAGCTGCAATTACTGCCAGGTGAAGAAACTGATCTGCAATAAAATAAGCAACTGTACTTTTTTGATACGATTTCCAGCCATCAATAAGGATATGTGTTATTAAAATAATCAGCGCCACCAGCCAGTATTGCCAGCCAATCAGTATCCAGGCTACCAGGGCTGTTATGATGCCATGCAGGTATAACTTACCAGACTGGTAATGCTTCTCCGTTCTGTCTTTTACCCAACTTCCCGGCTGTAATATAAAGTCGGTAAGCAGGTGTGCCAGCACAAGCCTGGTTAACCATACTGCTGCTATAATCATGTTAACTGATTGATGATATTTTCATATTGCTGTAACAGCTTTTCAATTTCGGTCCACCTGCCGGCCGTTACATGCTGATGCACCGTGCTTTTTGATTTTTTCAGTAGTTCCGCTACTTCTTGTTGTGTTTTTCCCTGCAGCAGTTCAAAAATTACTTCTGCCTGTTTGCCGGTCATTACTTTTAAAATAGCGTTTAAATAATCTGCAATTATCTGTAAGCCGGCATTAGCTAAACTATTGGCTGTAGCAATCACCAGCCTTGTATCTGTACCTGTCATTTCGTCAAAGGCACGGCCAGATAAAATAAACGCTTCGCCTTTGGCTGTACCTAAGGTTTTTACCTGCATTGTTACAGTGCCTATACCAATACTTATCCTTACATCTGATAAATTAATTGTTTCATTTTTTGATACACTGATGGCAGCCGTACGGCAAAGTAGTGCAGTTTGCAAGGCTTCTACAGGGTTTTTAACGTACACCTGAAAACTATCACCCCGGTAAAATTCAAACTGGTACTTAGCCAGTGCTGCCGTTAATATTTTAAGCAGCTTTTTTTCTGTTACTTTTTTTAACCGGGTTGAGTTTACAATATCTCCCGTTAATACTGCCCTTACTGCCATTTACTATAAAATTATTTGTTGGTATAAATGTACAACAAAAATTTAAGTTCGTTTAAATACACGAATTATTGCATGATTCGTTTACTTACACGAATTATTAAAAAGTTCGTTTACTTAAACGAATCATGCAATAATTCGTGTATTTAAACGAACTTAAAAATTGATAGAATTTTTATCATTTTGCAAATAACTTATTCAAACCCGGAGTTAATGCCAGATGATATCAG
>JAYUBR010000016.1:0-2816 GCA_043740775.1 Ferruginibacter sp.
CTAAGTGTCAAATCAAAAAGAAAGAAAGCAGGCTGGAGCAATGAGTACCTCACCGCTATTCTAACAAATGCTCAATAAGTTTTAATGCGTTTGCCCTGCGTGGATACTTACCGGGCAAGACTGTTTGAAAAGTTTGAAGTAAAGAACCGCATCGGCCTGATATTAAAAGCCGCCAACATGGGGCTAGTTAAATTGTAAGTGGATAGAATAAAAAACTTAACCCGAAAAACTTACCCTACCCTGTTAGCATCTATTTACTTTTTTGCCTTGATGCAAAAAAGTAACAAAAAAGATCAAGGCTTCATAAAAAAGGCTACGAAATTTGAATGTCTGGCTAAAATGAAATTAGCTCAATCCTCAAAATATAACCAAGCTTTAGTGCGACTTACGAACAGGTAGCAAAGCCAAATATCGGTAACATCAATTTCATTTTTTAACGCCACACATTCAAATTTTCTTAACGCCTTTTTTATGAGGCCGTAAAAGAGTTTTCGTTCCATTATTTAAATTGTAAGGGTATTTCAATGTCAATCAATGTACCCTTTCCCTTTTCACTCTGTAAATTAAAAGTGCCCTTCATGTACAATACCCTGCTTTGCGCACTTTGCAGACCGAGTGTTTTTACCTGTCCGTTGAGCTTTCGGATAAATCCCTGCCCATTATCGTCAATGCTTACCGTTATCATTTCATTGCTGTTTTTTATACTTACATTAATCAGCTCTGCTTTGCTATGGCGGGCGGCATTCAATACCAGCTCGCAAATGATCCTGTACAAATTGGTTTGCAGTTCGGCACTCAGCGTAGCATCTATCTGGTGATGGAACAACAACTTTTTATTATAGAGTTGCGATATGCTTTCAAAGTATTGGTTGAGTGTATTGATTAAGCCATTGGCTGAAAATCCCTTTGGCATCAGGTTATGCGCTACGTTCCTGATTTCTGCGATGGAGTCATCAATGATGATTTCCGTTTTATCTACCAGTCCTTGCTGCAGGTTTTCCCGGTTGTGCATAATGCGCCGGAAATTAATTTTGAGTGCTGCAAGCAATGGCCCCAGGTTATCATGCAAATCGGCGGCTATTCTTTTACGTTCATTGTCCTGCACCGTGATTAGTTTTTTCAATGTCTCTGATCGTTCCTGTTCCAGTTCCATCACTTGTTTTTCCTTGCCTTTCTTTTCCTGGTAAAAACTATAGAACAACCCAAAAGCCATGATAGAAATTTCGAGCAGGCTGGCCATGGTAATGGCATGTTCATTGATAAAAAAATTGTTGATGTAACCAAGGTTTGCAATTTGCTGTATGATGGTCATTACACAAATAACCAGCATGGCAACAGAAAATATTTTTGCGGTATAGCCGGTATGGAGGAGGTGAAAGGGAGTAAATACAATCAGGAGAATGGACAAGATTAAGCCGATTTGCCAGACAGCAACCAGGGCAGTTTTTAGTTGGCTGTTAAGATGCACCATCAATAAAAAAAACATCAGCACCATCAGCAAAAACAACACCGCAACCGCTCCTTTTAAAATTGGTTGCAGCCATTGATGCGGTTGCAAACTATTTTTAAATACCTGCAATAAAACAATCAGCAAAAAGAAACTTGCACCTAAACTAAATACTGGTTTTATTATTTCATTCATCACCGGCCACTGCGGAAACACAAGCGGAAAAATACAACCATAATGAGTGAGTATCCATCCACCTGCGCAGATGGTATAACCAAGGTAAGCGCCAAATACCGCTTTCTTAAATAACAGGATTGCGATCAGCATTACAACTGCAATCATGCTGACAATGCCCATGTAAAAGAAAACAAACCGCTGGTATACTTCGTATCTTTTTTGCAATGCGACGCTGTCAAGTATATCATACCTGATATTGATATTTTTTTGCGCAGCCTTTACAGCAACAAGATAAAAGGAGGGGTTTTTACTGATGTTGATTGGTGTGGTATGCCACACATAATTTCTGCTTTCATCGAATGTAACAAGGTTACCGCCCTGGTAAACCAACCGGCCTGTTGCATCGGCATTTAGTTTGTAAATACTTATGGAATCAAGGCTGGTGTTATCTATTGATAAATATTTTTCTATGGGGGTATTATCTGAGTTTAGTTTAAGCAGGATATAATGATATTCACTCCCCACAATGCCAAAGTTGATGCGGCTATCCGTGGCTCTTATAAAATGTACTGCTGTTAACCGGAGGTGTTTTATAACCTGGTCGGGTAACCTGTTGTCTATTGGTATAGCAATGCTGTCATTAAAAGAAACATCCTGGCCTTTGCTGTTTAAGTGTATTAAAAGCAACAACGAAAATACAAATGCCTTTTGCAGGCAGTTATGGTTTGGTACTAAACCTTTTAAATTTATCATTATGGTACTTGCTGTAAAAAGGATCAATGCTTACTTCATATTTAATAAAGTAAATTGAAATAAAAAATGGAGAGTTTCTAAATAAGCAGGTTGATCTTTGGCAGGAAAGTGGGTAAGGGTAAAGATTGAAAAAAAATTGTTCAGATCAAAGTGTTTTAATCAATTTTATGTGAACACTATGATTGCAGGGGTGTAATAAAAGTATACAACTGCGTAGTGAATGTAGGGATGTAATTGGCAAAAAGCTGTTTATTAAAACATACCTGTAGTAAATTCCGGAACGGAACTTGAAGGCAATATTGGAATCCTGAATTATTTTTTAAAATTTTAACCGTGCAGGTATTGATAACAGAACCATGATTAAACATAAGCAAGGTATTTTAAGAATTGGTACAAGTAATATTGTTATTCCCGGAAACAAGCAATCATTCCCTGCTGC
>JAYUBR010000017.1:0-2806 GCA_043740775.1 Ferruginibacter sp.
ATCCACTTAAACGGATCATTCGATGCCACATGTGCAATGGATATTCCGGGCAATTTAGGTTGCAGCCATTCTGCAACCCACTCCATTCCCGGCTCTTCGCTTACACTGTGGCCCAACACAATCAATGCTGTTTTTGATCCCAGCAATTTGCCGTCGCGGATAAATTCTACTGTTTCCCATTCAGAGGCTTCGCCGATTACCAGTACATCAGGCTGCTGCTCCAGCACAGTTGCTATTTGTCTTTGTCCACCCCTGGCGCCCGGCAACAAAGCAATGCGTTTACAATTTTGTCCGGCATCGCCAACTACCCTTACATGGGCAATATTCAGCGACTGCTTCAGGTGCTGGATGAGCGCATTAAATTTAATGCCGGGAATTTCCAATACTGTTTCGCCTTGTTTGTAGTAAGAGTGCCAGCCTGCATTTTTAGCAACCCCATAACTGATGGCATCGGGTTTTAATGCATGGCAGTAATCATGAAAACGCCATACAGTAATATTGTGCTTCGCCAGCAGGGCTACCTTTTGTTGTACCACCGTATTGTTTTTCACCTGTTCTTTATCATCGGTATGATTGTAAAAAGTGGGCTCGTGGGCAATGATGAAATTTGCATTTCGTTTCACGGCTTCCTTAATCACATCAATGGTTGCAAACATCGTGGTTATAATACCAGTAACCTGCTCGTCTGAGCTGCCGCTTTTAAGTGTATCCACTGTTTCCTTAAAAGGTGCGCCCGGTACTTCTTTCAAAACAATATCCATTACATCTTGTACCGTATATTTTTTCTGAAATGCTATCACCGGCATTGCGAAATTATTGAGGGGTAATAGTGTAAGGCCACCTGCAATTTTTAAGGAGTCGTTTATAAATGCTTTTCTGCTGTAAATATTTTTTTTCTGTTGATGAGGAAGATGGTTCATAGCTGAAGGTGTTATTTTCTGTCTGTAAAAATTGAAGTTGTTTTTTATAATAAAAAAACCTTTAGGAAGATGTTGCATTACCTACGCCCCAAGGCATATTCAAATATACAATTTAGCAACCGGTATGTATTTAAAAAAATTAGTAGCCAGGTGATTATATTTTGCGAGATAAAATTAATTAGATGTTATTACTTTCATGCCACAAAAAAGGCGTCAATAATTATGTGCCGGGTAATAACAATGCATGCTGACTTGCCGTATGCAGGTTTCGCCATACCCGGTTTATTTCTGTAGAAGGATTGGCAGCCGTAAGACCACAATATGGATATAGTTCATCCACGAGCTTTCTTGCAGTGGCGGCCAAGGCACGACTGGCAATGGTTACAGCTTTTATGACGTTGCAGTTTATGGATGGTTGCTGCACATGCTCCTGCCACGATTGTATTACCGAAGTATAAAAATGTTGCCTTGCTGTTTGTAATTGTTTCCTGGCATCCATCAATTGTACCTCTGTTAACCAGTATGCTTTATTTGCTTCCGGTGCGCTACATACATCAATAAAACGCATGGCCATTCCCGAACTGTTCATTGCAAGCGTTGCTTCTGCAAACTGTTGAAAAGGATAGCGATAGATGGGTGCATCCATCATGGCGGCATTGCTATCAATTGTAAAACTCCTGTTTTTTGGTATACGCAATTGCTTTACTTCAAAACTATTGCTGGCGGTGACAATATCTTTCATGTTTTCTATCAGGCTTTTTATTACGAGCCACCCAATCTCTTCCAGGGGTTGCTTTACATAGGTAACCGATGAATAAAAACAGATTCAGCATCTCCGTATGGTCAAAGCAAATCACTGCCAGATTCTGCGTCACTTTCACCGAAAGTGAATTGATAAACTTCAAACTGCAGGTGGCAATTTTATTGGAGCCAAACAACACTGCATCTACACAAGGGTTTGTTGCAAGCAAACCATTCACTGCATTTTCGATGGCCTGTCTGTCATTCTCAATCCCCACCAGTTTAAGCAGGTTCTTGTCAAACCCCAGTGCGTTCTGCTCCAAAGCAGCGATATATCCATTTGTATGTTCCTGCAAATGAACAAGGCCAGAATCGTATGTAATCATTGCTATTCTCTTTCTTCCCGTAGTTATTAAATGTTTCACCGCATCCAATGATGCGGAATAGTTAACGAGGATTACATAACTGGTTTTAATACCGGGGAAATTTATTTCTGTTATAATTTCTTTTTTCATTTCAGTAGTGTTTAAAAAATGATTCGAATAATTGATATCAGATACATCATTTTGTTTAGTTTCATTTAACGGTACAAAGGACTAAATCGGATCATTATCCTTACGAATAATGACCCGACAGATGTGGCTGACTTTTCGGAATAGAAATTAATAGGGTTTTATTACTTGTCCCGAGTTGGCACCAAAAACGCTTTTGCGAAAGCCGTATTCGAGTTGTTTCATGGTTACAGGAATATCACGGGGGAAAAATGGAAAATAGTGGGGAGAATTTTCAATGACAGTTGGGCTTACAGCATTTATGCGAATGCCATTTCCTAATTCAATTGCCACGGCTCTTACAAAACCTTCAACTGCCCTGTTGGCAGCCGGTGCGTTAGCGAAGTTCAACTGAGGGTCGTGCGTTAAAGCCCCCGTTATAATGTAAATGAACCTTTAGGATTGATGTAGTGTTGCCAGCTGAGTACCAAATTTATTTGCCCCATCATTTTCCCTTCAACACCTTTTCTAAATTCCTTATCTGTAAGATTTTTATATGGCCCTACATAAGTTGAACCAGCAGTGGAAATCAATGCATCAAAAGTTTCTACCTGTTTGAACATATTTTCAATAGATTCAGTAGAGGTAATATCT
>JAYUBR010000018.1:0-2804 GCA_043740775.1 Ferruginibacter sp.
CGCTACGATAAAATGGAAGTTAATATGTCAAATGCGCAAAAGGGTGTGTATTTAATTGAAATAAGAGATATTAGCGGCAAAAGGATTGCAAACGGAAAAGTAATTATTGAATAGGTTTAGAAATATTTTGCAAATTAAAAAACTCCGGCTACAATAACAGCCGGAGTTTTTCTATAATTTAGACACTATTTAAAAGAATATTATATAAGCAGCCTTTTAAAACTCAAAATTATTTTTATTGCTTCTGTAAAATTAATTCATTGAAATCCTGATCTCCATAAGGAGCAGTAGCAACAATATGAATTCTTAGATCAATACGCCCGGTACATGAAAATACAAATCCTGAACTTCCTGAGCCAGTTGAAGTAGTATAAGGTGGATTACCAGAATAACTACCCCATGTAACTCCTGTTTTTGAAGTTGCGGCACCTGTAGCAGGATCTACATCTATTAATAAGCCTGGACTTACAGTTGCTCCGTAAGCAGAATTTGGCCAAACCTGGCTAAGATTCACCTGATTTGCACCCGGGCCATCGGTTACTTGTACTAAATCACCCGCACTCCAGTCTCTCCAATTTTTATCAGAAATAACTTTATAAGTTCCTGCCATGGAACCAGTAAATGGACAAATTACAACAGCCTTCCACCTCAACACCGCATTGTAATTTGAATTACCTTCCAATGCACCAATTGTATTAGAAATATCAAATTTTCTACCGTCTTTAGTAATCACCTGGTTGTAAAATGATAAAGTGGTTCCGGGATTAAGTGCAGATAGAGCTATACCCAAAGCAGTAACAATTTCCTGGCTTGATGCTGATAATACTGTCCCTGGTCCTGTAAAAGGCACTGTTTTTACTTTTTTCCAGGAAGCCGGGTCTGAATTTTCCCCTACTACCACATACAATATTATCTTATCAACATCACCACCATATTTGTCAACTGTAATACTTGCTGTAGAGGTGGCAGTATTGTAAACCAAATTTTTATTACCTGCCTTGGTTAAGGTAATATAAGAACCTACTCCCAAGTTACTTACATCAGCTAATGAATTCTGCACACCTGATTTTTTACAGGAAAAAAGAATTACTAAGGCAAATAGACAGAAATATTTTATTGTTTTTTTCATAATTTTTTTTTTATTTAATAAAATTATCAGGGTTGTTATCCCAGAATACTTTGTTTGCAGCTACACCCGGAGTTTTTTGTTTAGGGGCATTTATATTACGGTTTACATATACAGAAGGATAAAATAAAGACCTTATAAATAATCCCGGATTTGCTGTTGTTACTGTAGGCTGCATATTATTAGGGCTTCCGGTTCTTCTGTAATTATTATAAGGTTCAATACCATTGCCGAATGCAGCAATATAATATTCTCTTATGATAACATCAAGTCTTTGTGCATCAGTAGTAGCTCCATCATAATTTACCAGCACTTTATTTACATAATTATCAATAGTCGCCTGCGATGGTATGCGTGATGTTGGAACAGTTACATTAACTGTTGCAGGAAAAGCAAGAACTTTTGCTATGGAAGCTCTAATTCCCATTTCCAATAAGGCTCTAGGAGTACCCGCTACCAGAATATTTAGTTTTAAGGCAGCTTCTGCTTCCAGGAAAAAAGTAAAAGAGGATACCCATATAGGGTCTATTCCCGCACCTCTGCCACCTCTTCCATTATCTACTCCATTACCCTGGCTATCATCAAAATCACCCGCTGCAGGATATATACCCCAGGTAGTTCTTAAATTTCCATCGGGTGGAGTTCCTGAATTATCACCATGATCTCTTCCCCAATAACCAGCGCCTACTAAACAAAATGGTTGCTCCGGAGAATAATGGGCCGGACGGGGAGCTACGGTACATGGAGCAGCAGCGGAAGTGGCTTGACTGTAATCAGTTTGTTGGCGGTAGAAATAAAATCTACGCCTTGGATCAAGGCTATTTACATTGTCGGAACCAGTTTTTTCATTCGCAATTGCAACTTCCCAAAGAAAATAATCACCTATAAAATCATTAGCGCTATTACTTCCAGCTGATACATTATTGTAATTATTAGCATAATGAGGGTGCCTGCTATCCGGCGCATTATTAACAGTAGAATATTTGAAAACAAAATCTTTAGAGCCTGCATTTATTAAGTCATTGGCAGCCATTAATTTACTAACTTCTGTAGTAGCTGTCGCCGCATCTACAAGGCGTGTTTGCATATAAAACTTAAGCTTTAATGTTTTAGCGGCAGTACTCCATTTCGTTCTACTTCCTGCATAAAACAGATCGTTAGCGGGCCCCTTGGCTGCCCCTGTTTTTGCAAAATTAGCAATGGCACTATCTAATAATGTAATTACACTTTTATATACCTGCGCACCAGCATCAGCTTTTGGGTTAAGATTCTGCTGCCCTAAACCTGCTTCTGAATTTGGAACATCTCCAAAATTATCCACCAGGGTGCCAAGAATGTATGCTTTAAGCACCTGTGCTATGCCGGCTTGTACATATTTTTTTTGTTCCAGTGCAAGTGGTAATAAGGTATTTGCATTTACTATAGCACCGCTGTATGCACTGCTCCATATACCGTCAAATGATTCCGGCGAGTATGCATTATTATATAGAGGTCCAAACATTACTTGTTGCCTGGTTAATTGCCCACCAATATCTGAGAGTCCGGTGTAAACCCCGGTAAACGATAATTGTACATTGTTCAATAATAGATCAACGTTAGCTAATGAAGGATCTACGGAGTTGGGATTTTTTAATCCTGTATCAAGTTTTTTACAGGCAGCAAAAGTGCTCAGTAAAAA
>JAYUBR010000019.1:0-2801 GCA_043740775.1 Ferruginibacter sp.
TATGCACCGGTAATACCCAACAGTGGCGACAGTTATGCCGAGTGGTACTGGTATCGCCTGCAGGAAAAAAATATAAACTTCACCGCCTTTCACAATAAAAATTATGGGGCCGGTTTTTTATACCCGCAGTTTGAGCAGCAGTTTAAAGCAGAAATGTTCAACCCGGATCAATGGGCGGATGTGTTCAAAAAATCAGGTGCTAAATATGTAGTGTTAACATCCAAACACCATGAAGGCTATTGTTTGTGGAACAGTGCAGAAGCTGACCGTGACTGGAACCGTCCCTGGAACGCCGTAACGGGTACGCCTAAACGCGATTTGCTTGGCGACCTGAGCACGGCCGTAAGAGCCTCCGGTTTAAAAATGGGCTACTATTATTCCTTGTATGAATGGTTCAATCCTTTATGGCTCACGGATAAAAAAAGGTATGTTTCAGAACACATGATACCACAGTTTAAAGACCTGGTAACAAAATACAAACCATCTGTAATTTTCTCTGATGGCGAATGGGAACTTTCGGATACCGCCTGGAAAAGTGAGGAGCTGCTTGCCTGGTTATTCAACGAATCTCCGGTGGCAAAAGAAGTGGTGGTAGATGACCGCTGGGGCAACAATACCCGCAGTAAAAACACCGGCGCTACTTACTCCACATCTGAGTATGGCAGCGGTATGGATGCCAGTGTTACCTGGGAAGAAAGCCAGGGCATTGGCCACTCTTACGGGTATAACCGCAATGAAAAATTAGAAGATTATAAAAGCAGTCATGATCTTATTTTAATGCTGGTGGACATTGTATCAAGAGGAGGCAACCTGTTGCTGGATATTGGCCCAACAGCCGATGGCCTAATCCCGGTAATCATGCAGCAGCGACTGGCCGACATGGGCACCTGGCTGCAAACAAATGGCGAAGCTATCTATGGCACCAAAGCCTACAAAAAACCTTACGAATGGAGTGACGGCGAAAAATCTGAAAAGAAAGGCGAAGCGTTTATGGCAGGCTACAGCATTGCAGAACTGGTAAAGCCAAAAAAAGGCTACGCCAATGTGGAGGCTTTTTTTACGACGAAAGGCAAGGATTTATATTGCATCGTACCCAGCTACCGGCCGAAAATAACACTGCGCAATTTTAAAGTAGCTGCAGGTGCTTCAGTATCTATTTTAGGCAGCGATAAATTGCTGAAAATAAAACAGGTTGGGCAGCATGCTGTCATCGATCTGTCGGCGCTGAAGCCCGGAAACGTGGCTGCTGAATTATTCGTTGTACAAATTAAAAATGCTTTGTAAATAAAAAAATGAAGAAGCTTAACAGGATTATTTTATTGAGTTGGCTAAGCCTTATTTATACGATGTCAAATGCGCAGGTTATCAACGGGGCTACTAAAAAAATACTCTTACTCGGTAACAGCATTACCTGGGCAGGTATGTATGTGAATGATGTGGAAGCATACCTGAGGGTTCAATATCCCGGAAGGCAATTCGAAATTATAAATGTCGGGCTGCCCAGCGAAACGGTGTCCGGTCTGTCAGAGCCGGGCCATGCGGACGGACAATTTCCCAGGCCGGATTTACACGAACGACTTGCCCGGGTGTTGGAACAGACAAAGCCCGACCTGGTATTTGCCTGCTATGGGATGAATGACGGGATTTACATGCCGCTGGATGCTGGCCGGTTTCAAAAATTTAAAGATGGCATTATCTGGTTACACGATACAATTATAAAGACAGGCGCCCGGCTGTTGCATTTAACGCCGCCGGATTATGATGAAATAAAAGGGAAAAGTGTTGGCTATTCAAAAGTGCTGGATGTGTATTTAGATTGGTTACTGGGTAAAACAAGTTCCGCCAAATGGCAGGTGATAGACATCCATTATCCGATGAAAAAATACCTTGCAGAGCATCGCAAAATAAATGGAAATTTTGCATTGGCGCAGGATGGCGTGCATCCCAATGAAACAGGGCATTGGGTTATGGCCCAACAGATATTGTTGTACCTGGGTTTTAAAGCGGTCGCTAAATCTAACAGCATTGCGGCAACTTTACAACAAACAAGTGATGTGAAAAAACTGTTAACACTTATTACTGAACGCCAAAACATGTTAAGGGATGCATGGCTGACAGCAACTAAACACACCCGCCCTGGAATGGCTACAGGCCTACCTTTGAGCGAGGCGCAGGCAAAAGCGGATACAATGTTGCAGGAGATAGAAGGATTGATTCCACACAAAAAATAGCATTTAGAAAGTAAAAGTTTGCTGACTTAAAATAAAATGGCATTAATAATATGCGGCTGTTTATCTTTCACAATTGAATCCGGCGTTGGCAATTATAGAAATAGTCTCTAATAATAAATATACTCAATGAACAATGAAACACGGCGCAAACGCAGAGACTTTTTAAGGCAGGCAGCAAGCCTTGGAGTGATGGCTGTGATTCCGGCGATGGTAACTTTTGCGATGCCTGGCATTACAAGTAAAGAAGGAGATAATTGCACATTCCTGTTCCAGGGGGATTCTATAACGGATGGTAACCGCACGAGGGATAAAGACTGGAACCATGTGATGGGCCATGGCTTTGCGTATTTAATTGCCAGCAGGCTGTGGTATGATTTTCCAACAAAAGGGTTTCATTTTTTTAACCGCGGCATCAGTGGTAATAAAGTACCTGACCTTGCTGCCCGGTGGCAAGCCGATACCATTGATATAAAGCCTGACCTGTTGAATATTTTGGTAGGCATCAATGATGTGGATGCTTTGATGCACGGAGATACAAATTTTACAGCAGAAAAGTTTGAAGAAGATTAC
>JAYUBR010000020.1:0-9152 GCA_043740775.1 Ferruginibacter sp.
CTAATTGAATTCAAATCGAAAAATAATTTATTTGCCTAAAACCACCTGTTTATCATACTTTCAGTAAATTGGATTCGCTAATAGTTGGACAGTAGTGAATATTGATAACAGTTTACAAAGGCATGCAACAAAAATTAAAAAATTCAATTTTCAATATCCGGCTTTTATTGATGCTGATAGTGAATTGTTGTTTTGCTGCAACTGCTGTAGCCCAGTACCAGCTTCGCATACATTATCTTGACAAAGATACTACCTTTCAGCCGCAGGTTTTAAAACTGCAAACCAGTTTTACAAGTCAGTTGATGTGTGAAGATTATATCAGCAAATTACCGGCGCTGTTAAATACAAAAGGTTATGCCGCAGCTTCAGTAGACCTTATTACATACGACAGTAGTTTTACTCAATTGGAACTGTACCTCGGAGCCGAGCAAAACTGGGCTCAACTAAAAACGGTTGGTATTGAAAAGAGAGCGCTGGAGGAGAGTGGCTATATGAGAAAAAACTTTAGTAACAAGCCAATTAATTTTAGCCAGTTAGCATTTATAAAAGAGCGTCTTTTAAATTATTATGAAAAAAACGGCTATCCGTTTGCAGCCGTTTTTTTAGATAGTATTGTGCTAAAAGACAATACCGTAAATGCAGTATTAAACGCTACAACCGGCCCTTTGTATCATATTGATAGTATCCGAATTAATGGAAAAATAAAAATTGCCAATAATTTTTTGCAACATTATCTTGGTATTCCCAAGGGTAGTATTTACAATAAGGAAAAGCTGGACCAGGTAAGTAAACGTTTACTTGAATTGCCTTACCTGCAGGAACAGCAGCCATCAGAATTGATGATGCTCGGTACCGGATCTATATTAAATTTATATCTGCAGCCTAAACGTAGCAGCCAGGTTAATTTTTTAATCGGCTTTTTACCGGCCAGTGATGCAACAGGTAAACTACAGCTTACGGGAGATGTAAATTTAAATTTAAAAAATACCCTTGGAACAGGAGAAATTATTTTGCTCAACTGGCAGCAACTGCAATTAAAATCGCCGCGTTTAAATATTGGCTTTCAGCAGCCGTATATTTTCAATTCACCTTTTGGTGTTGATTTTTTGTTTGAGATTTTTAAAAAAGATTCTGCTTTTGTACAACTCAATGCACAATTAGGGGTGCAGTATCTTTTATCTGCCAGTCAATCCGGTAAACTGTTTATACAAAAGCAAAATACCTTTTTGCTGTCATCGGGTATTGATACCAACCTGGTAAAAGCTACAAAAATGCTTCCGGTAAATATTGATGTAAGTGCCGTAAATATTGGTATTGATTACGATTTCAACAATACCAATTACAGGTTCAATCCAAAATCGGGCAATGAGGTAAAACTTGTTACAACCGTTGGTATTAAAACAATTGGTAAAAGCAATGATATTATCAGCTTAACAGATGCTTCCTTTAATTATGGTTCCTTATATGATTCTATTAAATTAAAAGCTTACCAGTTCAGGATTAAAGCAATGGCGGCTCATTATTTTACAACAGGCAAAAGAAGCACTTTAAAAGCAATTATTAATACAGGAATTTTTAATAGTCCCAATATTTTCAGGAACGAATTATTTCAGATAGGTGGATATAAATTATTGCGGGGTTTTGATGAGGAAAGTATTTACGCCACCCGCTATATGGTGTCAACAGCAGAGTACCGGTATCTTGTTGGTTTGAATTCTTATTTATTTGGATTTGTTGATGCAGGTTGGGTGAAAAATAAATATCAGTTGGTAAACGTTGCGAATAATTTTATTAGTGGCGGCATTGGAATTTTGTTTGAAACCAAACTGGGATTGTTAAATATGAGCCTTGCAATCGGCAAAAGAAATGATGTTAATTTTAATTTAAGCCAGTCATCCAAAATACATTTTGGTTATATTAATTACTTTTAAAAAATTCAATTTAATTTTGCTGCATAAATTATCCGTTTGAAACAGGTTTTATACTTATTACTACTTATCGCTTTGCCTGTTTTACTTGCTGCGCAGAAAACAGATAGTATCAAAATAAAAAAATCAGATAGTGCTGTAATAAAAAGAGCGGATAGTGCTTCATTAAAAAACGTAGATAGTATTGCCATAAAAAAAGATTCACTTAACAACCTTCAGCCAGTTTATAACGGAATTCTGCAAAATATTTTAAAAAAAAATAAGTTTCTTAATATATCCGCTAAGCCGGTTGAAATGAAAATTTATTCCAGGAAACAAACATCAGAAGACAGTATATTTTATATATTGTTATTATTAATCGCAGCATTAACTTTTTTAAGATTTTTTTACGTAAGATATTTTAACAACCTGTTCCGGGTTTTCTTTAATACTTCATTGCGGCAAAGCCAGCTAACCGACCAGTTATTACAAGCCAAATTACCTTCTTTGTTTTTTAATTTGATCGCTGTTTTTTCGGGAGGTATTTTTTTTTATTTTTTGCTTAAATACTTTGACCGCGTCAATGAAAGCAGGCCATTAAATGCTATTTTTTTATGCAGTCTTTTTGTAACAGCTATTTATTTTCTAAAATTTATTACATTAAAGTTTACAGGCTGGTTATCAGGGTATAAAGAAATCACCAATACTTATATTTTTATAATTTTTCTGATTAATAAAATATTAGGTATTCTTTTATTACCATTTATTGTAGTGATGGCTTTTTCAATTCCGGTTTTAATAAAAGTATCAATATTGATTGCAATTTTATTGACCGCCTTAATGTTTTTATTAAGGTTTTTCAGGTCGTATGGATTATTGCAAAATCAGTTAAAAATTAGTCGCACGCATTTCCTACTTTACATAACTGGTATCGAAATAATGCCGCTTTTGTTGATTTATAAGGCCTTATTACTTTTATTAAGCAAAAATATCTAACTTTGTAAAACCATTAATATTCTCATTTAGCTATGGTTAAGAACGGGGGCACAAAAACAGAACAAAAAAACCAGGTGGTTAAAAAAGTATTGATTACCCAGCCAAAACCGGAAGGTGAAAAATCGCCGTATTTTGATTTGGCGAAGAAGCACAACATTGAGTTACATTTTCATCCCTTTATTATAATTGATGGTATTCCAGCTAAAGAATTTCGTAAGCAAAAAATAGAAATTTCAAATTATACGGCTGTTATTTTTACAAGCCGCAATGCGATTGATCATTTTTTTCGTGCCTGCGATGAAATGAAAATTAATATTTCTCAGGATACAAAATATTTTTGCATTACAGAATCTGTAGCGCTTTATCTTCAAAAATTTATTCTTTACCGCAAACGTAAAGTTTTTTACGGCGCAGATGGTACCAATAAAAGTTTGTTCGACGTGATTAATAAACACAAAGACAATGAAAAATTTTTGTACCCCTGTTCACAGTCTTTTGACAATGAAATTACCAACTGGTTAAAAAATAATCATTGCGAATATGCCACGCCGGTAATGTATAAAATTATAAGCAACGACATCAGAGAAATAATAGCAAAAAACTATGATGTAATATGTTTTTTTACACCAGGAGGTGTTAAGAGTTTATTAGAAAATTTTCCAAAATTTAAACAAAACGGTACTAAAATCGGCGTGTTTGGTGCAAATACTTTTAAAGCTGCAGAAGAAGCTGGCTTAACATTAGATATTCAGGCACCACAACCACAGGCACCAAGTATGGTAAGTGCCCTGGAACTTTATTTAACTTCCCTAAAGAAAAAATAGCCTTTCTGTTATAAAATATTTTGAAGGTAACTGTTGTAAGTTGCCTTTTTTATTTGGGCTGCTTTAGGAAATGATATGCTATTCTGCAAACTATTCCATTTAAATATCTGTTATAATTTTGCCTGAAGCAACTTAAGTTGAAAATGAATGATAATTTCGCAAATTGAAATTCAAAGCAACAGGCAAATTCCCAAAGTTTTATGGACAATAATACGTTAAACTCATTTAGCAACAGGTTAATCAACGAATCAAGTCCTTATCTGTTGCAGCATGCTCATAACCCTGTTGATTGGTATGCCTGGGGAGAGGAAGCATTACAAAGGGCAAAAGTTGAAAATAAGGTAATACTGGTTAGTATTGGCTATTCTGCCTGTCATTGGTGTCATGTTATGGAAAGGGAAAGTTTTGAAAATGAAGATGTGGCAGCTTTGATGAATAAAAATTTTGTAAATATTAAAATAGACCGGGAAGAGCGGCCCGATCTTGACCATATTTATATGGATGCAGTGCAGGCTATTTCTGGAAGTGGGGGCTGGCCCTTAAATGTTTTTTTAACACCTGATACTAAACCATTTTACGGAGGTACATATTATCCACCTGTTAAAGCATTTAACCGTTCATCGTGGACAGAAGTTTTGCTCGCTATTGCACAATCCTGGAAAGAAAAAAGAAATGAAATAGAGTCGCAGGCAGAAAACTTAATGAGCCATTTAAGCCAGTCTGCAAATTTTACTCAACCAGTCACAGGTTCTGTCATTGCCGATGCTGAGAATCTGTTTAATATTGAAGATTGCCACAGTATATTCACTAACATCATGAAGCTAGCGGATAAAGTGCATGGAGGATTTGGACAAGCACCAAAATTTCCGCAAACATTCTCCATTCAGTTCCTTTTGCAGTACCAGCATTTTATAAAAAATGCGGAAGCATTGCAGCAGGCTCTGTTATCGCTGGATAAAATGTTACAGGGTGGAATTTATGATCATATAGGAGGAGGCATGGCAAGATATAGCACAGATAAGGAGTGGCTGGCACCGCATTTTGAAAAAATGTTGTACGATAATGCATTACTCATTGATGTATTGTGCGATGCGTGGCTTATTACGAAAAATAAAAAATACAAGGAAGCTATATTAAAAACAACTGGTTTTATCAGGGATGAATTAACACAGGAGCAAGGTGGATTTTATGCTGCTCTTGATGCCGACAGTGAAGGCGTGGAAGGAAAATATTATGTATGGCAAAAGCAGGAAATTGATGATATCCTTGAGGAAGATTCCGCACTATTTTGTGCATTTTTTGATGTAACGGAAAAAGGCAACTGGGAAGAGACAAATATTCTGCGCATACTTCAACCATTGACTGAATTTATTGCTACAAAAAATTTAGATGAAAATACATTTCCTGATTTTATAAATACCTGTCTTCAAAAATTATCAGCAGTAAGGGTTAAAAGAATTAAACCTGCACTGGATGATAAAATTATTTTAGGATGGAATGCCCTTGCTTTAAAAGCTATCGCAAAAGCAGCTATTGTTTTAAACGATGAAACGTTGAAAATGATAGCAGTAAACAACTTCAATTTTATAGAGATAAACTTTAAAAAGAATGCTAACTCATCAGAAATGATGCATACCTGTAAAAACGGAACGGCAAAATATCCGGCATTCCTGGATGATTATGCTTGTTTGATAGCTGCCTGTATTGAATTGTACGAACTTACTTTTAAAGATAATTATTTAACAAAAGCAAAGCAGTATGCTTATTATGTAACCGATAATTTCAGTGATGGTGAAAATCTATATTTCTTTTTTACACATAAAGATCAAAAGGACATAATAATCAGAAAAAAAGAAATGTATGATGGTGCCGTTCCTTCTGGAAATAGTGTAATGGCTGGTAATCTACTTAAACTTTCTATAATTTTTAACATTCCGGAATGGCAAACAAGGGCTATCAAAATGTTAATAATAAATTCCGGGGCAACCATTAAATATCCATCTTCGTTTGGTATTTGGGCTTCATTTTTGCTACAAAATGTGGTTGGTTTAAATGAACTGGCAGTTGTAGGCAAAGATTCTTATGAATTGGCCCAAGAAATATCACAAAATTATATTCCGTACAAAATTATGATGGCTTCAACTTTTGAAAATGATGATTTTTCACTTTTAAAAAGTAAACCTGCTGCTATTGAATCATTAATTTATCTCTGTAAAAATAATACGTGTTTCAAACCATTAAAAAAAATTAATGATCTGATATCCCATATAAACGAATCAATAAAATAAGACATAAGGATACAATAATTGAAAACAATAGGCGTTTTAGAATTGTGTTGCTTTTTTTTTAACACAAAAAATAATCATTACAGCGGGCGTTATGATTATTTGAATTCGAAATAATCATTACATTTGCTATACCCTCAAAGTTTAAACAATGAAGAATCACTCATTAGTCATTATAGCTGTCAGTGCTATAGTCTCCTTATCAGGCTGTAATTTGCTTGGTAAAAATAAAAAAGGTAGTGCTTTGCCAAATGATGGGCAGTTGCATGGAGTAGCACCAGCCAAAGGGTGGACTTTACCTAAGCCTCCGGGTATGGTTTATATCCCACCAGGAACATTTCATATGGGTCCCAGTGATGAGGATATAAATTTTGCGTATACTGCCCGTAACAAGCAGGTATCTATCAGCGGCTTCTGGATGGATGCCACTGAAATTACTAACAACGAATATCGTCAGTTTACAAATTGGGTAAGAGATTCTATTGCTGCAAAGCAAATGGGTTTTATTAAACAAGGAACTGATGGTAATGAATATATTGACTGGAAAAAAGCCCAAAGTATTAAATGGAATGATAAGGCAACACTTGAAAAAATTGATGCCATGATCTTTACTCCCGATAACCGTATTTTTAATAAAAAGGAGATTGATCCGAGCAAGATTGTTTATCACTCTGAAACATTCGATTATAAAGAAGCGGCGAAGAGAGAAAATGCTGGTGTACAGCGTTCTAAGTTTATTGTAAAGAAAGATATTATGGCTTATCCGGATTCTTTATGCTGGGTTAGAGATTTTGCTTATGCTTATAATGAGCCAATGGCTAAAAAATATTACAGCCATCCTGCATTTGGAAATTATCCTGTTGTGGGTGTTACCTGGAAACAGGCAACTGCTTTCTGCGAATGGAGAACGCATTACCTTAATTCATTTTTAGATTCCAAAAAAAGAGCTACTGAGTCAGATTTTCGTTTGCCTACAGAAGCACAATGGGAATATGCTGCACGTGGTGGACGTTCCCAGTCCCCCTACCCATGGGGTGGTCCTTACCTGAGAAACAAGAAGGGGTGTTTGCTGGCTAACTTTAAACCCGGTCGTGGTAATTATCCTGAAGATGGTGGTTTCTACACAGTGAGAGCAGACGCTTATTGGCCCAATGATTTTGGCTTATATAATATGGCTGGTAATGTAGCAGAATGGACTTCTTCTCTTTATTACGAAGGGGGATATTCCTTTCAACATGATATGAATCCTGATATTCGCTGGAATGCAAAAGATACGGATGTACCACGTATGAAGCGTAAGGTTATTCGTGGTGGTAGCTGGAAAGATGTAGGTTATTTTCTTCAGACAAGTACACGGAACTACGAATACCAGGATACTTCAAAATCTTATATTGGTTTCCGTTGTGTAATTGATTTGCCTCCGGCAATGAAAAAACGCGGCAATTAATAAATTTTCCTGCCTAAACTGAGTACATGAGAATTGTCTTCAGGTATATATCTGCAAAAATATACCTGAAGACACTAATCACCATGTTTATAACTAATTCAAATATATAAAAACAACCCCCTTATTAAACTTTAAAATTCTAAAAATTATGGCTGCTGGTCAATCACGTCCAATCGATCGTATTCTTAACATCTTTGTATCTGCGGCTGCTGTGCCGGTATTGCTGGGTGCACTTTTCAAAATAACTCATGCTCCGGGTGCTGATGTTTGGTTAAAAATCGGATTGTATACCGAATCAATTATTTTTCTTGGGTACGCATTACTTTATGTATTTGCACCACCACCCGAAGCTCCAATGGCCGCGGCTGCACCCGTAGAAACAGGTAACCCTGCTTTAAAAAGTATGGATAAAATGTTAAGCGAAGCCGACATTACTCCCACTAATTTAAAAAAATTAGGTGAAGGCTTTCAAAAATTAGGCACTACCGTAAATAACCTGGGCGAAATTGGTGATGTAGTAAAATCTACAGGAGACTTTGGCGCTAAAACAAAAGAAGCAACACTTGCAATTGGAAGCATGGCTTCAACATTTACAAGTACTGCTGCTACTATGGCTTCATTCAACAAAGCTTCTGAAAGTACACAGGGTTTTCACGAGCAGGTACAGGTATTGACTAAAAATTTAGGTTCTTTAAATACTATTTACGAATTGGAATTAAAGGAAAGTAATAATCACCTGAAAGCGTTAAATGGTTTTTACGGTAAGATGGCTGAAGCAAGTTCTGCAATGATGGGAAGTGTGGATGATGCTAAAAAAGCGAAGGATCAGATTACTTTATTAGCTGGCAACCTGGGCAAATTAAACGCTGTTTATGGAAATATGCTGAGTGCAATGCAGGCGAAATAAGGTTATGTTATTTAGTTTTTATTACCAAGTTCAATGCCTTTAACCAGGTAAATTTATCCTAAAGAAACAATTCATTTAAACAATCGTAAAATCTGAAATACTATGGCTTTACCTAAAGAGCCCCGGCAAAAGATGATTAACCTGATGTACCTGGTGCTGACAGCATTGCTGGCATTAAATGTATCGAGTGAAATTCTGAACGCCTTTAAAGTGGTTGACACAAGTCTGAAAACTTCCAGCTCTAACCTGGCAGCAGCAAACAACACTTTATATGCTTCACTAACAGACAAAGAAACTGATCCGAAAACGGCGGATAAAGCACGGATATGGAAACCAAAAGCCGATCAGGCAAAAAAGTTATCTGATGATTTCACTGCTTATATTGATGGATTAAAAACAGAATTAAAGAAAGCATCCGATCTTACTATGGTCGATGGAAAAGAATCATTTAAGGAAGACAACCTTGATGCTGCTACGCGGCTGTTTGATACGCAGGGAAAAGGAAAAGAACTGGAAGCAAAATTAATTGCGTACAGAAAAGCAATGCTTGATATTGATACTTCAATTAGGACGAAATTTGAGAAGACTTTACCAATAGATGTAGATCCTCCAAAAGGGCAGGATGGAACTACAAAAGATTTTACAAATGCCTATTTTCACATGACACCTACGGTAGCAGGGTTGACGTTATTAAGTAAATTTCAGAATAATGTTAAGAATGCAGAAAATCAAGTTGTTACTTTCTGCCACGAACAAATTGGTGCTGTAAAAGTAAAATTTGATAAG
>JAYUBR010000021.1:0-2789 GCA_043740775.1 Ferruginibacter sp.
TGGAACGCTAAAGCATTTTGAAACTAACCATAAATACGATGGGAACCCTTATGATGTTCACTTAAAAATGGTTTTTGACTATGCTTGTAAATATGCTTACATATTGCCTGATGAAGAAGCTGTAATGTGGTGTTTGGCTGCCTCCTGGACACATGATGTTATAGAAGATTGTCGGCAAACATATAACGATGTAAGAGAAGCATTAGGTGGTGCTATTGCAGGGATAACTTACGCACTAACTAATGAAAAGGGTCAAACAAGAAAAGAACGGGCAAACGATAAATATTATGAAGGCATAAGAAACGCTCCGTTTGCTTCATTTGTCAAAATATGCGACAGGTTAGCTAATGTAAAATACTCTAAAGAAACAGGAAGTAAAATGATTGAGGCGTATAGAAAAGAGCAACAATATTTCAAGCAGCAACTTTGGTCTTTGTCCGTAAATGAAATGTTTGAAGAATTAGAAACGCTGCTGTCTTAGGGTAGCAGATAACGTTGAGTATTTGCGAAGGCAGGGAATTTGAAAAACGTCTGCCCGGTACAAATGCCCATTTGAAAATATGTTGTTGAAGTTATGAACTAAAGCTGAAAATTGAACGTCGAGCCCGAACTGCTGCTGATGACTGCACATAGCTGATGATACAATGTCCAGCCCTGCTTTTGCAAATATTTATGTTGGGCGTTCGTGTTAATTTAATTTGTGCCGCTTATTTTTTTGGGTTGCTTGTAATATTTCCAAGAAAATTTTTTAGCACCCATGTTTCTTCCCTGTAATAAATTTCTTTCCCTGCAGTAAATGCAATTCGTTTTCCATCGGGATGAACACTAAAAGAATAAGGAACAACCCCATCCATAGTTAATCCTAGTTTTTTTGTTTTTCCATTATCAATATTAATTGAAACTAACTCAAAGCTGACGTTTTCAGCATCCTTACTAAGTGCAAAAATTATATTATGCGAGTCCGGCATCCATGTGGGAGCGGAAAGCTGCTGCCCGTCTGAAATTGTCAAGAGTTCTTCCGGCTGACCTCCGGTGATTGAAAGCAACATTAATTTATTTATCCATTTTTCGTCAGACCGCTTTGCCCAAATGAAAGCTATCTGCTTGCCATCAGGGGAAACTGTAATACATGAGGTCGGCCATGTCCGAATTACCGCGGGATTTGCCTGACGATATATTTCCTTTTCAATTCCGGTTCTTAAATCTTTTAAAAATATGGTAGCGGATAGCCTCTGTCCAAAAAGTAAATCACCGTCCTGTAGCCATAACGGCGTCCAGTAACAATCTAAACCGCAAAAAGTTGACGATGTTTTAATAGGTTTGGAACTGCCTGAGCTGAGATCAATTTGATACAATCCCTGGCTGTCCATTCCGGGGCCGTAGTAATCGCGAAGCCTGCCGTCAGAAATAATGTACTTGCCATTTGGTGACCATTGCGGCTCGAAGCTATGGCCGCCATGCCTCATAAGCTTGTTAAGCTGAAGTAAACGTTCCTTCCCGGTCTTATCCGAACGTATTGCCAGCGTTAAAGGTTCATAGCCGCTTCCAATACCCCACGCATAAGCCAAATGTTTACCATCCCTAGACCATTGTACACTAGTGTTAAAGCCAACGTGGCTGGATAGTATTTTTGTAGCTATGAATTTATTTGATGAGCTGTCAAGCGTAGCAATAGATAAATTAAACGGCTCATGAACACCCTTTTTATAATATAGTGAGCCAGCGTTCGTATAGTCCAATACTGTTATTGGTGCGCCCATATCCTGAACCACCATTTGTGGTGAACCCTGCGGTTTGCCATTCAATATCTTCAAAAAATACAGATCCCATTTTCCGGACTGGTTACTGGAAAAAACAATGCCTTTTGAACCTGGCGCCCAGCCTATGAGCAAATTATCAGCAAAATTTTGAACAACAGGAATTTCACTACCTCCGCCTATCGGTCTGATGTAAATGTCCCTGTTATACCAACTATTATTTCTTGAAATGTCATAAGCTATAAATTTTCCATTATCGGAAAAACTCATCTTGCATTGCAAGAACCCCAAATTCAGCGACTTAAATTGTTGTTTCCGTAAAACCTTTACAGGCTTAGCTGATGCCGGAATTAAAAGACTTTGAAATAACCGTTTTTTATTAAAAACCATTGCGGATAAATATTTTCCATCCGGTGACCAATCTTGTAACTGCGAAAACAAAACACTATCGCTATACAAAACCTGGTGACCAGTTCCGTCAATATTCACCAACTTAATCTCTGTATAAAAACCATCTCCCCATACATCGTTACCAGCATTCCATTCGTAAGCAATCTGCTTTCCATTAGGGGACATAATTACCTTCCCAAAAAATCCCATGCCGGTAGAAAGTTGGATAGTATCTCCAGTTTTTAAATTTTTTGAGAAAAGTTGATACCCTATGCTGTCGTTAACAAGTTCTCCAAAAAATTTATAGGTACTATCGGGTGTAGTTGAGTGATCAGGAAGTTCAGAATCAGTAATTTTTTTGACTTGAAAAAAAACATTCGATGATCGTTGAGCAAAGGCTGAATTTATCTGACTCAATAAGATAATCACAGACAGGAAATAGTAAGTAATTTTCTTAAATAAGTAATATCTTTTGCTCACTAGATAGTTGATTTTTCTTGTCAGTTAGTATGCGTCGACTTGGGTCGCCTAAACATGACGCCCAACGGGAGTTTGTGAAAAAACCTCTCCCGTCAAACCAAATATACACACAATGTGAATAGCTCAAATGGCGTATAGTTTTTGTTATAGAAAGGTATGCAA
>JAYUBR010000022.1:0-9128 GCA_043740775.1 Ferruginibacter sp.
TGATGCATAAAGAGTTCCCCGACATGAAAATGGAAATGATCAAAGAAATGGCTGATGATGACTATGTGTTTTCGCTGATGCGTTATACCGGAACCAGTAATGGCCAGATGGGCATGCCAAAAGGCCCTTACGATATGAAAACGATGGAAGTGGTGAAGTTTAAGGATGGTAAAGCAGTGGAACACTGGGCATATATGCAACCGGCAGATGTAATGAAAATGATGCCTCCGGCCCCCGCTGGAAAAATGGATGATAAAATGAAAAGCAAGTAAAATCAGCAGCAACTATTTATAAGGCATTCCTCCCCTATGGTTGGAACAAGACCATGGGGGAGTTTAAAATTAGCAACACAGGCAATAGGGGAATAAAAAGCCCGGCCCAATAAATTAAAATAGCAAACCTTTTTACAGATTTGCTATTTTTGCTGAATCGGCCTTCTTTACGCTACATCAGTGCTTATAGTTACTTCGTTTCAGGTCGCTGATCTCATTGTCTCTTTCAACCTTTAGTTCGTGCACTTTCTTTTTTGTTCTTTCCGTGACAGGCTTTTATCATGTTTAACTGACCAGATTTTATAGGGATAATCATTTTTAATATCCTGTATCTGCATGGTCATTTTTGAGGAGCGGTTATAACCGTAACTATTTGGATAAAATGGGTATGGATAAAAACTTCGGGCCCGATGCCCAATCCATAGTACGGATATAAACCGCTGCTAACAACAACCCTGGGTGAATAACCTCCATGCCGGAAGCGCTGAGCAGATGCGGAATCAGCCACCAGCAATGAAAGCATTACAATCAATCACTTTTTCATAAATACTCCTTTTTTTGTTTTGTAATATACATTCAAAAACGAGGTAAAAGTTGCAATAAAAACAGGCGAATAACCATTCAATAACAAAGAAGTGTTGAAGCAGTAATAAACAATATAACAGCTTGTTAATTTTTAGAAAACTTAACAGAAAAAACGAACAATTTATGAATATGCTGTCGGTTTTTTTTGGGGCTTAGCGGGTGGATTCGATGTTACCGCCTAGCATTTTATTCAACCCTTCTTTTTCAAATAAAATACGGCCCAGTTTTAAATCGCTCCAGCCTTCTTTTAATTTATAGGTAAACGCCGGGATATTATCCGCGAGGTTGCATTCAATAAAACAGGTGGATATTTTATTGGTTTTAATTTCTTCCATATCCTTCAACTGGTGCAGGTGGGTAGAAATAAAAAACAACGAATGGGGAAAGTTTGTAAGCCCCCTTAGTGTTGCAGTACTTATTTCCAGGGCATCTTCAATATTGGTACCCCTGAATAACTCATCAAAGACAGCAAAACATTTCGCATCGTTTTGAGCTTCTTTAAGCACATTCTTCAGGGTGATAATTTCCGACATAAAATGACTGTAACCACTTACGATGCTATCGGTAAGATTAATGGCTACTGAAATGGTACTAAAAAAAGGCATCACTGCTTTTGATGCGGGCACAGCAAGACCGGCATGTGCAAGGTAAACAGACAAACTTACTGCTTTCAGTAAGGTAGATTTACCAGACATATTTGGCCCGGTTAAAAGAATAACATTTTGCCGTGCAGTAAGATCATTCTTTACAGGATTTTTTAACACCGGGTGATAAAAATCTTGTAATGAAAAATGCGTATCATCAAAAGCTGGAAACACAAAACCATGCGAAGCAATGCCGGTGCTGATAGAAAGATAAGCTTCAAATAAAAACCAGCGCTTCCAGAAAGCTGCAGCTTCTCCATTGCCAATTTTTTCTGTAATGATCATCATCAGTTCAACCATGTGACTGATGCGGAATTTATTTTTATTAAAGGCAGTTTCATAACGCCCCAGGTTAAAGCCGGCAAAAAAATGTTTCATCTGCTCCAGTTCCGCTGCATATTCTACAGGAAAAAAACTGGTATCAATCTTAGATAAATAAGTGGTATTTATTTTATAAAAAAGGCGAACCAGCAAAATCAGTTTTCCTCTTTTTTGTTGCTTTTCTTTTTCAGAAAACATAAACCGCCACCTCAATTTTTGTGTTGAGACAGAACCTACAAAAATGGTCTCCAAAAAATCATATATCTCCGCCAGATTAAACCGGTAATAGGAATAGTCTTTTAATATTTCCCGGTTGGCTATAAACCCTTTTAACAACTGCTGCCGCCGTAGTATTGCTACTTTTGAATCAAGGGGTGTTTTGAGGATATCAATTACTTCTTTACCGGAATAATTATTATAAGTGAAGTCAAACCATGGCCTTATTTCCTCTTCTATATGTAAGTCTTGCGTGTTGATCATTTGATAAGGCAATGGTTGTTATTTGAATGCACCAGGCAAAGTAGGAAAAATTACCGGCACCTAAAAAGGTAAAAATTTTAACCACTAAGGCGCTAAGACATAAAGTAACACAAAGTCTTAGTGAAACTTAGTGCCTTAGCGCCTTTGTGGTTTAAAAACATGATGGTAGTCAGCTGCTCTTAAATATCTTCTCCATCAGCTGAAACAGCTCCGGATGTTTTTCGGCAAACAGATCGGGCTGTTCAAAAAAATACTCGGCAGCCACAGCAAAAAATTCTGATTCATTGGTGGTGCCATAAGGATTGATATCAGAATCATTTTCTTTGATACGGTTAATTTCGCTGTGCATCAGTTGCAGCCAGGGTACAATGTATTTTTTATCAACCAGCGATGCAGGTACACCATCAATCTCGCCATCGGTTTTATCAATCAGGTGTACAAACTCATGAATGGCGGTATTTTCTTTACCCGAAGTATCGGTGAATGCCTGACGCAATTCCTGCTGCGACAATATCATGATGTGATTCATTGCACCATTGCCAACCATTCCCAATATGGTTCGTCCCCCGCCCTGCTGTTTGTATTCATCATCAAAAGAATCAGGGTAAAGCAACACCTCGTGCAGATTAAAATATTCCCAGCCTTCAAAATTAAAAACAGGTATGATGGCGCTGGCTGCAATGTAGATGCGGTCAATATCCTCCACGGTTGTTTTAACACCGGTAATTTTTACCTGTGCTAAAAATCGCAACATCCTTTGCTGAAATTGCATTTGTTGTGGCGGTGAAAGTTGCTGGTAAAAAGGAACCTGTTCTGTAAGAATTTTTTTCAAACCCGGCGTTGCCGGAACAGGAATAATTATTTTCTTTTTAAGCAATTTTGTTGCAGTAAAAAAAAGTATTAATACAAAAATAATAAAGGCTGTAGCTTCCATTGTGGATTGAAATTAAGCATCTTTTTTTGTACTCAATTGATATCAGTGATAAAGACTTTTGTGTTACCTTAACAAAAATTAATACTAAATGTTACTGAAAGATTTTAACGATACAATTGATAGCTGGATTGAAGCGCTGGAACAATACAGCTTCAGACAGTTGTGTACAAAGTCTGCTCCAACAAGCTGGTCAATGGGGCAATTGTATGCGCATCTTATAAATGATACAAACTATTACATTGAACAGATAAAAATTTGTGTAACCACCAATGACAATGTTAATAAAGAAGCAACTGCTTTTGCTAAAACATTATTTTTTAACAATGCTTTTCCAGATGAAATGATTGAAGGAGCACCCGCGAATTCATCCATTCCACAACCGGGCAGTAAGGAACAGTTAATGAGTAGTTTATTACATGTAAAAATTGAAATGAATCATCTTGCTACATTGATTTCAACAAGTGCGTTTAAGGGCAAAACAAAGCATACGGGACTAAACTATTTTAGTGCCAATGAGTGGATGCAGTTTGCAGCAATCCACTTTCGCCATCATTTACGGCAAAAGAAAAGGATAGATGATTTTCTGAAAATCAATTGCTAAAATAATTTCTCCATCATAACATCTGCAGTGGCATAATGTGTGTTAATTACGGGTATATGGCGAAAGCCATATTTTTCGTACAACAATAAGGCGGTGCGCAACTGACTGTTGGAAAGCAGAAATATTCTTTTGGCATTTTTACTGGCAGCTTCAGCCAGGCATTTTTCCAATAATAATTTGCTGATGCCCCTGCCCTGAAACGCAGCATACACGGCCATTTTAGCCAATTCATATTCTCCATGAGCTTCGGGTATCAAGGCACAGGAACCCACAATTTCATCCCCGGCCTTTGCCAGAAAAATACAGCCGCCAGTAGCTAATATTTCTTTTTCAGGATTATTGAGAATGATTAAATCTGCTTCTTCCGTCAGAGAATATTTATCTAACCATTCCAGGTTAAGCCGCTTAAAATCAGCAGCGTATTTTTGTTCATATTCAATGATTGATACTTCCATTGCGCAGTCAATTATTCAGCAAACATAAAACTTTAAAGTGATGAAGCCGGGCAATAAGCAATTGATTTAGCAGGTTACTTTATTCATTTGGCATTATAAAGCCATTCCCAAACGGCCCCATCCCCGGGATCATTTACTGTTCCTGTAAATACGAAATTATTTTTCTTAAGTATTTTAACCGAAAAGTTTTCTTCCGGAAGTGTTCTGGCTGTAATTTTTACAGACGGATCAGTTTTCAGCAAAAGGTCTGCCAGAAGTTTGCAAATTGCTGTTCCAAATCCTTTTTTTCTGTATTGCTCAATTGTGCCATAAGCAATTTCTATTGTTTCATTAACTGGCTGTCCTTTAAAGGCTGCACTCCCAATTAAATCTCCATTTTCTTCCACATAATAGCCAATACATGGTGGTACAAATCCTATTCGTTTGTAAAAGTCAATTGTCATGTAAATAGTATCCTGGCACAAAGGATTACCGGTAAATTCTTCGTTTGCTTCAAGCGTTTCTTTTATTGGGATTAACTGCATTTTTTGGTAGTTATTTGTTAGGGCATATTCAACAATGATTTTAATTGCAACCGCTTCCTTTTTCTTACTTAAATGCTAACCTGGTTTAGCTGTTTGCCACTGCCATCGGTTTTACTTTTTTTGAATGGATAAAGAAAATATTTTTAAATAAAGGCTTTATCGAAAATACTGCTATGCCGTGCAAGAAATTTTTACTCGGCTTTATGATACTGCCGGCAAAGTGGATAAAGACTGGTCGGCAACGGGGGAATCGCAGGATTTGCTTCCCGCTAAAGCAGCCAAGATAAGCTTTGGATTTTGTACGAACTATTGAAGCCGACTTCACAATTCCTGCTGCTGGAAACGTGTAACCTGGCGGTCTTGAACACCTTTTAAAAACTTAACATTGAAACTTCAACTCTTATATTAATTTTACATTATTAAATTATTATTAAATTAAGAACAAAATGTTATCAAAAAAAGCTCCTGTCAAAAATAAAAGGTCTTCAAAAAAGGCGGCGATTGAAGAAATCATTCCAATTCTCATCAGCGCATTAACACCCCTGAAAGAAAAGCTGGGGGAAAAGAAATTCGAAAAGCGCATTGCGAAAGCCGCCAAATTATTGGCAACCGGTGTAAAATCAGCAGCCACAAAAAAAGCAGCCGGTAAAAAAGTTCCTGCAAAAAAAGCAACAATACCTGCTCCTGCCAAGACTACCACAAAGAAAGCAACCAAGGCCGCAAAGGCAAGTTAGAAAAGAGAATTTAATCTGATATTGCTGTAGCCCTTAAAGGCCCTGCTGTTAAATAAATATATCCCGCTTTACATTCCAAAATTATCTTTCAAACTGTGATAAGCCAATGGTTTTACATTTTAGAAATTCTAAAATGCGAAACCATTTTTTAGGAAAAAAATTTTACTTACACACTTCATCCGTAAAAATTTAAACGTAAGTTAATATCAATTTTTAGGTCATTACATTTGTTCTGCATTCATTACATGCCAGTAATGAAAAGATGAAAAAAACGATTGATACTGCTGGCGCTGTTTTTACGGCCTGTTCGCAGAGTAATAATACCATTAAAGGAAAAGGTTCTGATACAGAGGTGAACCTTTCGGTACAACTGTCTAAAACATTTCACGGAATATATCCCCAATATTGTTTCAATTTCCGAAGGTGGATCAGGGCTGGGTCTTGCATCCTTTATCAATGGCACGGCTGATGTAGCCACTTCTTCCCGAAGTATTAATTCAAAAGAAAAAAAATTATTTAGCAATAAAAAGCTGGCAATTGATTCATTTGTTTTTGCTCAGGATGCCATAGGTTTTGTGGTGCCGAATGACCTTCCGATAGATTCTATCAGTGCCGGCAATCTTGCCAAATTGTTGAATGGTACTTATAAAAACTGGTCTTCTATCATCAATAAAAATTTGCCTGTAAATATTTATGGCAGGCAAAGTAACTCTGGTACACACGATTTTGTTAAGTAAAACCTCAGGATTAATTTTAGGTCGGCGGCAAAAGAAATGAACGGCAATGCTCGAAAGGTTTAACGGTAAAACACTTTACCATTGCTTTGGCGAAGGAAATAATTATTCATACTAAGATAATTTTTTTAAAGTCAAAGACCGGTACGAGTCCTATATTGATACTATAACAATGTTACCGTTAAAATTCATACGCAATGTAAATGAAGGCGGGCATAAGCTTTATAACAATGTAACTTTCAACCAGAGAGGATCTACAGTAATTTGTGTTGTCCTGAAAAAATGGTTTTTGACGGATTTGGTCTTCGAACTAATCGTATCAACGAGGTGGTACAGCTAATATACAGTATGGGCAAGGGTTTTAGCGAAAATAAAAACAGGACAAACCAGAATAATTCCAGTTTGTCCTGTCAGGTCGGGACGACAAGATTCGAACTTGCGACCCCCAGACCCCCAGCCTGGTGCGCTACCGGCCTGCGCTACGTCCCGAAAAATGGGTTATACCAACGCTGATATAACCGGATTGCAAATGTAGTAGAAATTTTCAATTTTAAAAACACAACATATTGTACCTTAGCGCAACTTTTTTACATACATGAAGGTTTTAATCAGGCAAACTATTATCGTCCATTCTTCTTCGCCATTTAACGGGCTCAAAAAAGATATTTTAATAGAAGATGGTATTATTCAACTTATTTCAGATTCCATTAGTCAATCGGCAGACATTGTAATTGAACAGCCCTATCTGCATACCAGCATTGGCTGGATGGATGTGTACAGTCATTTTTGCGACCCCGGATACGAGTACAGGGAAACACTGGAAACGGGTGCCAACGCGGCGGCAGCCGGGGGATTTACAGATGTACTGGTAGTACCCAATACCAACCCGGTGGTGCATACCAAATCGCAGGTGCAGTATATTATTCAAAAATCAATTAACCTGGTTGTCAATATTTATCCATTGGGAGCAGTTACAAAAAATGCTGCAGGGGCAGAACTTGCTGAAATGTATGATATGCGCCAATCAGGAGCAGTTGCCTTCACGGATGGAACCAGCAGTATTCAATCACCTGGATTGTTGTTGAAAGCACTGCAGTATGTATTGGCTTTTGATGGCACCATTGTGCAGGTGGCAGATGATAAAACCATTCAGCCGCAGGGGTTAATGAATGAAGGTATTATCAGCACACAACTGGGTTTACCAGGCAAGCCTGCCATTGCAGAAGAGCTAATGATTGCCAGGGATATTGACCTTGTAAAATACACCAATTCAAAAATTCATTTTACAGGCATATCAACAAAAAAAGGAATAGAGCTGATCAGGGAAGCGAAAGCAACCGGCCTGCAGGTAAGCTTTTCTGTAACGCCGTACCATGCCGTGTTTTGTGATGAAGACCTGGCTGATTATGATACCAACCTGAAAGTGAATCCTCCTTTAAGAACAAGGGAAGATATGATGGCGGTAAGATTGGCTATTCTGCAGGGCGAAGCAGATGCGATTGCAAGCCACCATATTCCGCAGAATTATGACAGCAAAGTATGCGAATTTGAATACGCCAAAAACGGAATGATTGGGCTGGAAACTTTGTTTGGTGTCATCGGTAATTGTTTGCCCTTAAATGAAGCGGATTGGACTATTGAAAAAATAATTTCCCTTTTAAGTGTGGCTCCAAGAAATATTTTCAGACTGCCGGTACCGGAGATAAAAGAAGGAGCAGCAGCTTCGCTTACCCTGTTTAACCCGGCAACTGAATATATTTTTGATGAAAAAATGATTGCCTCCAAATCGAAAAATACACCGTTTATTGGCATGCCTTTAAAAGGAAAAGTAATTGGTATTATTAACGGCAATAAAACATATTTTAATTAAGATGAAGCAAACAACCCCTGCACAAAAAGGCTTGCTCACCGGTGCGCTGATGATTGCTGCTTCGCTGTTTTCGTTGTACGTTTTAAAGAACCCGGTGGAAAGCCAGTTTCAATTTTTGGTGTATTGTATATTTTGCTTTGGTCTTAGCTGGAGCATGGTTAGCTACTACCGGCAGGGGCATGATAAAAAAGGCTTTTCAAATTATTTTTCTGTTGGCTTCCGGACTTTTGTAGTGGTTGCTTTATTGATGGCTGCGTTTGCCTATATTTATTTCAGTTTTAACCCGGCGTTCAGGGACAATAAAATTGCGGAAAACAGCCGGATGCTTTTACAACAGGGCAATCATTTACCAAAAGAAATTGAAGACAATGCAGTTCAGTTAAAAAAGATGTTTATGCCACTGATGGTATCGGCTGCAGTTTTCAGGTACCTGATAATTGGTGCGCTGGTAACGGTGATTGTGGCTGGATTTTTAAGTAAGAAAAAAAATATTGTTGCTTTGCAACAAGGCGATGATAGTGTCCAAAATTTCGATCGGAAGCAACAAAAAGTGAAAGAATGGCTACTTGTTTTTTATTTAAAAAAGAAAACTACAAAATAAATCTTTTCGATTTTATTACACATTAGCAATACGACTTTTTTTGAAGTGTGTCGGATGATAATATTTTAGAAAAATATAGTCGACGCTAACTATAAAATAGTACATAATTGCCCACCCGTTCCAGTATAGGCGGGCAATTATGTACGACATTGCTTTATAGCCCGGACCAAAAATAAAAAACGCAATTATATTTTAAAAAATTTTGCGCAAATAAAAACAATACCATGGATCTTTCAGTGATAGTGCCACTTTTAAATGAAGATGAGTCTTTACCCGAGTTAGCAGCCTGGATTGAAAGGGTGATGCTGGCCAATAATTTCAGCTACGAAGTGATTATGGTGGATGATGGCAGCAACGATAATTCCTGGCAGGT
>JAYUBR010000023.1:0-2786 GCA_043740775.1 Ferruginibacter sp.
TGGCACAATACACCAGGCCGTTATCCCGTTGACGGCGGCCCGGCAAGCACTGCCGAAACAATTGCCCAAGCCTACCCAACAGCATGGACAAAGTTTGAAACAAAAATTACCGGTCTTTCCAAACCAGCCAACGGCAGGTTTGCCTTCCGGTATTTTTTAACCCAGGCCGGCAGCGCCGGAAGGGGCACCGGTATTGGGATTGACGAGGTAACTTATACCAGCATTAGTAAATAATAATTGGGTTTAATTTATAAAAATATTGTCCGGGCTTAGAAGCCATGTGGTAAATCCTTGCATCGCCCTCTTGTACTGTATTTTTTGATGGCAGTTTTTATTGAAGCGTAGTTAAATTTGCCTTAAATGTTTACATTCGTTTGTAAATATTTACAATTATTTAAAGCTGCGTAAATACAAACGTAAACTGCAAGTATAATTGGCAGCGTTCTTTTTGACAAACAACAGATAGACAAATGCATTACTTCAATATAGACCTTTCTCAGAAATCAGCTTTAAAGAACTACTTTATAGTGAAATGTATTTTTCCTCCCCTGAAGAATGCAATGACCCATTTGATAGTAAGACTTTTTATGTATTTGCCGCTGACAAAGAGAAATGGTTCAAAACAATTAAGCTTGCAACCGAACAGTTTAAAATTCCAGTGACCGAGAATTTACAAAGGCAACTCGCTGAATATATTTGTAAACAATGTCCTTTAACATTTGACGAAGCAACTACTAAAAGCTTATTTCAGGAATATCCAATAAGTTCTCCAAATGAAAACGCTCTTGTAAAATATCTGGCAAATTCTATTAAAAAAATCTTAAAAATTTATAGACCTGCAACACGATATTTTGTTTCGTTCTATAGAACAAAATCTGACATTCTGATGTGGTCACATTACGCTGACAAACACAAAGGGTTTTGTCTAGTTTTTAAAGCAATTAATAATGAATTGAAGTTATCTCCAAATCATAGAAAAGACCAAATAAGACGACAAACAACTAAAGGTATTGCACCTAGTATGAGTTTTGGTTTGCCTGAAAGTTTTAAGTTTACAAACATTGACTATAAACCTGAAGTCGAAATATTAGATGCATTTTTACATATGCCAGTTTACGTTTCTGGAGAGGCAAAAGACGAAGAAGAAAGGGAAAAAATAAGAACTGCTCAAGAAAGTCATTACTCACAAAAGGGACAAAGTTGGTTTTATGAAGATGAAACAAGGCTTATATTAAATCCGCCTCCATCTTTTCTATTTGGTGGACACATTGAGTATACAAAACAGGAACGACTTTTTCATTATGAACCTGCTCAACTTGTAGGAATTATTTATGGAGCTAGAATGACTGACGATGATATAAATAGAATTAGAGAAATTCTTAAAGACCGTAAGGAATGGGTATACCAAACAGTTAATTATAAAAGAATTGAATTTAGTTTTGTTGAGTTTCAAGCAAAACTTTCAGCTAATCAGAGAAGCGTAGAAATAAATCCTTTAAGTTTAAATGATATGATGCCAATAGATAAAAATTTTGAGAGACTATATTCAGAATGGAATGAAGGAATAGGTTGGGAAAGAGAAAATGCTAGTAGTAAAAAAATTAATGTTCCGTAAAACACCAGTCGCTAACAATGCATTGCTAAAAGTCAGGGCTGGACTTTGGAACATCGGCTGCAATTCATCATCAGCTTTGGTCCAGGGTGGACGGTTTCAATTTGACTTTTGTCGTAACTTGTACTTTATATTTTAAATGTAGCATAGGTCGGGGCAGGACCAGCGACAAATTCCCTAACCTACGGCAATGCAAAACGTTGACTGAAAGGCTTGCAAAATTGTATTAAATTCAAATTATAAAATAAAGATTTCAATGAACAAAAAATTCATATTTCATAGTATTGCCCTTATGTTAATCTTTGGAATACTTCAATTTAGTTGCTCTAATTCTGTAGAAACATCAACGCAAAAAAACAATGAATCAATTAAAATTCCTGACATTGTAAATTATGAAACTTTAGAAGAATGGGACATCTCTCATGGTGGAAAAGGAAGAGTTCTTATCATCAATCCCAAACAATCAACTAACGAAGAATTAAAAAAACTAGGAGAAAGGTTGAACTATGATAATAGAAATAATGGAAATGCTTTTGCTGTAGTGTTTAATAATAAAAAAGCGGCCGGTATGTATCATAAAGTATCTGACTTAAACAATAAAGATGGTGCATTTTATGACCAACATTTTGTCGCCACTTATAATCGAAATATAAGTGCTGGATTTAATGAAATTCAAATTAGAAAAGACGGACTTTATGGTAAATCATTTAACATAAAATATTAACCAGATTTAAAAGCCCTTCAGCCAACATTAAGAACAATAGCCGCAAGTCCCCACGAAAAAGCCCCCGTTAAGAAAAAGCTTGACGGGGGCTTCCGGTTATTGTTTGTTGGCCGACACCTGCGCAGGGTATGGGATTTGCTATAGGGGTTTAGTAGCGGCATTATTTTTTGCATGTGTTGTAAGGCAGTAGCAGCAATGCTTTGCAACGGTGCCAGGTGTTAGAAAAGCTACTTTCACAGAAAAGCCCTAATGCGCAGGAATGAGGGGCGGCCTTTGAGCGATGGCCTTCCTGTGCTGGCCGAATTGCCAGGCTCTATCACTTGCAAATTTAGATTCTTTGCCTATGCTACCTTGTTTGCATAAATATGGTTTAGTTGTTTATGTTTTGCCTGTAGCAGCAAAATTCTATTTTCCTGAGTATGATGTAAAATTTCATAAATCGTAAGTGCA
>JAYUBR010000024.1:0-2785 GCA_043740775.1 Ferruginibacter sp.
CCAAAATTATAGGTGGCATTTTTTACTCTGCAGGCAAATGGCGACAGCTTACAACTTTTTAAACCTTTTGCTTCCACATTGGCGGCAAAATCGGCTGCGCTTTCGTACTGCTCAATAACATTTATAAACTGTTCATTATGCCAAACAGTAAAGGCATGTAAAATAGCTCCGCAGTCCGGAATAATTTCCACCGATGTTTGGGTGCTGCTGTTTTTTAAAATTATTTTATCAAAATCTCCTTCGTTTTTACTTTCAACAGTAAATGGCATACTGATTTATTTATTAAGTATGAAAGTACTAAATACTTTATTAAAAATGAATGAACGTATGCATTACAAACAGATTGCTCAATATTATTTTTTTGACTAAAAAATAAAACAGCCGCCTTGTTCTTCTAATAAAGTAAATACAATTAACCAAGGCTTAACGGATACCATTTCTACCATGTAAAATTTTACAACATAAAAATTTTACATCGTAGAAAAAATGATAAAGCCTGCATATTCTAAACACATCAGCCAATTTATTGGGTATTTGTTTTTGGTATTACCCTTATTGAAAATTTTAAAATTAGATTCCACCACTTTTATAGATGAATGTACTTCCATTGCCACCATCCTGTTTATGGGCAGTAGTGTTTTATCTTTTCTCGCCATCCGCAGCAGTACAATAAAAATCAGACCGCTATGAAAATGTTGCAGGCATTATTTTTTATCCGGATTAATCGGCCTGTTCGTAACGATCAGGATGGTAACATTCAATTTTATGAAATGATTTTTTACCGCCCAAACATTTTATCCAGTTCATTTTTTTTAAAGGAAGTATAAACCGGCTTGCCATTGGGGGTAATATTCGGTACATTACAGGCAAACAAATCTTCTACCAGTATTTTCATTTCTTTTTGTGTAAGTGCTGTACCTCCTTTAACCGCCTGCTGCCATGCCATTGAACGAAATAGTTTTTCCCTTTTTGTATATTTTAAATCGGCACTGAAATGTTTAAACTGTTCCAGCATTTTTTCGATGGCGGTCTTTTCATTGCCCTGGCCTACGTCTGCGGGTGTACCCTGAATTACGAAAGTATTTTTGCCAAAAGGCTCCAGGTGATAGCCAAGCAAATGTAGTTCTGGTAACAGTTCCGTTAAAATAACCATATCCATGGCTGCTAATTCTATTGTTATGGGAAACAGATTTTGCTGAATGGCTATTGGTTTTCCTTCCACTGCTTTCATAAAACGTTCATATAAAATTCTTTCGTGTGCATTTTGCTGATGAATCACCATAAAGCCATCCTCATTTTGCCCAATGATGTAGGTATGGTGCAACTGCGTTAAGTGTTCCAAAGCCGTTGGTGCCTCTATTACAAATGCACGCAGGGGTACAAATCCCGGCTCCCTGTTTACTGCAACCGCATCCGCTGAAGGGCTTACTGGTGTTGAGTTTAATGCCCCCAATTCGCCCCTGGAAGGTTCATACAAATCCTTCCAATGTTTTAACTCACTCTTATTTTCAATAAAGTGCGCCTGGTTTTTTTGTGTAAATGTGTTGTATAAAGAAGAAGATGCAGCAGATGTTTTTCTTTCTTCTGTAAATGGCTTGCTTACCGCATCCAACTGTTGAATAGAGGAGTCTAGCTCAAAGTCTAATGTGGGGGTAATACTGAATTGTGCCAGTGCATGTTTCACCGCACTTTTTACAAAAGCGTATACAATTTTTTCATCTTCAAATTTTATTTCCTGTTTGGTAGGATGCACATTGATATCAATCTGCGAAGGATCAAGGTCGATAAACAACGTATACATCGGGTAGCTATCTTTAGCAATCATTTCATCAAACGCACCCATTACCGCATGGTTTAGGTAAGCACTTTTTATAAAGCGGTTATTTACAAAAAAGTACTGGTCGCCCCTGGTTTTTTTGGCTGTTTCAGGCTTACCCACAAAGCCATAAATATTCATATAATCGCTTTGCTCCTGAACGCTTACTAATTTGGCGTTATAGCTATTGCCTAACAACTGTACAACGCGTTGTTTCATGCTGCCGTTTTCCAAATGAAAAACCTGCTGAGCGTTACTGGTTAGTGAAAAGAACACGCTGGGAAAAGCCATGGCAACCCGTATAAACTCATCCACAATATGACGCAGTTCAGAAGGATTACTTTTTAAAAAATTTCTTCTTGCCGGTACGTTAAAAAATAAATTTTTCATGGCAATACTGGTGCCTTGTTGCATAGCTACCGGCTCCTGTTTTTTTACTACACTATTGTCAATTTCAATATAAGTGCCGGTAATATCTTCTGCCTTTTTTGATTTCAATTCAACCTGCGAAACTGCTGCAATACTCGCCAGTGCTTCTCCCCGGAAACCCATGGTTTTAATATGAAAAAGGTCGTCTATATTTTTAATTTTTGAAGTGGCATGTCTTTCAAAACTCATGCGGGCATCGGTTTCGCTCATGCCTTTGCCATTGTCTATTACCTGTATCAATGCCTTGCCGGCATCATTTACAATCAGCTTAATTTCGGTGGCACCTGCATCAACGGCATTCTCCAGTAATTCCTTTACAGCGCTTGCCGGTCGTTGAATTACTTCACCTGCAGCAATCTGATTGGCAATATTATCGGGCAATAACTGAATAATGTCGGGCAAAATTTCTTCTTTATTTTAGCGTAAATTTACGTAGATAAAAATTGGGCTACTCCCAGATGTTTAAAAGATCCACTTCCAGCTTACAGTCAGCCTCTTCAAAAATAAATGCGTGCTGATCAGGATTAATGGCTACTGAAT
>JAYUBR010000025.1:0-2783 GCA_043740775.1 Ferruginibacter sp.
ACAGCTACGAGGAAATAAAGAAAAACAAGGTTCCAGCTTTTACGGGTTTGTACCAGTTGGCGGCGAAAATTTTGTTGTATGTAAAATAACCCGATCACGGTGGCAAACAATACTATAATGATGGCAGCCAATGCCCAGTTGGATTTGTAAAATACGGGTAAGCTTACTGAAAAGCCGGGCAACTTATAGCCCTTCCATTTATCAGTTAAAAAAATATAGGCCAGCAAAAAATAATACGGTGTGATGATACCCAGCAAAGCAATCACCCACTCTGCCAGTTTAAATGGCCGGGTTACCGTTAGGCCAACAATAATTAAAATAGAAAAGGCTATGGAAGGAAAATAAAAAAAGGTAGAAATCCCTATAATAATACCAATATCAAACAGGGCAGATCTTGCGTTTTTATTATTGTACAATCCGCTCATATTTGCCCAAACCCATATCAGCAAAGTATTTACAATGAGGGGTGCTGATAAAACATTCCACTCTTTAAACAGGGAAGTTATCAGCAAGTATGCCATTGCTGCCAGGTAATTCGGCTTTTGCATTAACCGCTGGTCGTTGGCCAACTTGTTAAAAGTAACGGCCTGCGTATACAACAATATAAAACTTATAAAAGAATAAATACCCGGTACGCTATGGCCAATAGAAGCAAGCTGTGCCAGTAAAGCTTTAAATAAAAAGCCATCCGTTTGCTGGGGCACCGGTATGGTGGGGTGCAAAAAAACAGGCAGCTTTAACAGCAGCCCATATACCAGTAACAAAAAAGTATTGTAAGGATTGTTGGCTTTAAATGTGCCTGTCACAATAAGGATCAATTTTATGCACTGCAAAAATGCACATTAATTATGGCTTTAAAAAATCAATCCAAAACTAACGGGCTGTACTAAAAATCAATTTTGGCAAAACATATCTGCTGACGGTAGGAACATGGCACTATCAATTGCCTGGCACCGGTTTGTTTGGCAAATCTTATCATAAACTCGTAGCCTTTTTCGTAACTTTTTAAACTGGGGTTTCGGGTTAAAGTACCATCTGCAGCTATTACATTATCAATCAGCAACTGGTTTCTTTTGTCTGAATTGTTGAATATAAAATGAATACCGGCTCCGGTATTAAATGTTGCGTAGGATAAATAATTATCGGTGATGTCGGCAAACTGTTCCTTATGAATAATATTGCTCCATTCAGTTACACCTTTGTTGTCAATACTCTGTACCAAAATATTATAATAGTAATACCTGTTATTGTTATAATTATTAAAGCTGTTATAGGGCCTGTAATACCCCCCGTAATAAGGGCTGTAATAGTTGTAATAATATGGATTGCTGAATGGGGAATTGTACAAATAATCCCAGCGGTTCCATTGATTGTTACCTGTACTTTGGGTAGAAAAATCTTCAGCCACCAATAAATATCCCCCATCTTTTTTTAAGATAATGTTGCGAAGAAAGTAATCGTTGAACGCATATTTCAAACCACCTTTTTCTTTAGCGATACTTCTTATGCTATCTGGCAGCGGGGTAAAAATACTGGTATAAATGCTGTCGCCTTTTGTATCCCATACCGAAGCATAGATGCCGTTAATATTTCCGCGGCGTTCTCCATAATAAAATGAATTCAATAAATAACGTTTGTTTACATTATCAACCTTAATTTTTACTTCATCAATATATGTTTTATTTAGGGGAAGCACTTTAAACGAAAACGTGTCCTGCAATGCAGCTTTGGTAACCAGTTCCAGTTTACCAATATCATCCCTGCTGCTTGATTTGATTGATTTTGCAAACACTAAATTGCCTTCATTGTCTACAAAAAAATCGCTTAACACATCTTTTCTTTCATTGTATTCCAATACCTCCCTGCTTTTATGTAAAGGCTGCAACTGGTTATTATATAGCAAACTGGCAAAATTAAGCCGGTCATCTTTTTTTTGCATTTTAAATACCATTATTTTCTGCTTATCCTCACTAACAATAACATTATAAATTTTGTTATCTCCAAATGTGCCTACCTGAGTTGTATCCAGTAAAATGGGTTCGTTTATTTTTTTACTATCCCCATCTAATTTTGCAGCCATGCAGTATACCACGCCTCTTTTTTGATATTGATAAATGAGGTAAAAAAAATCAGGATACAAAACAAAATCAACATTATATGCTTTGGAAGGAATAAAATCCAGGTCCACTTTTTCTTTTAACTCCATATCTCCCTGGTAAACAGAAACAGCATATCTTGAACTCACATTTTTAAAAATCAGGATGTTGCCGTTTATTTTACCGATGATCTCAAAATTCATATCGCGGCTGTTTTCTTTTAATACATCCGAATAAGAAATTTTTTGGGCAAAAGAAAATACTGGCAGTAAAAACAACAATGCAATAAACAATACTTTTCCTTTCATAGTAAGGGCAATTTTATAATTTAAAATTAAGCTATAATCTTTTAATAAACATATAAACAAGATGGCAGAGCTTTTGTTTTTACATAATTATAACCAGTGTTTTATTTATGTTAAAAAAATGACCAGCGCTTTAACGTGCGCTTTTAACCAACATTGAACATTATAATCTTATTACTATAAATAAATTTATGCAAACAGTATTAATAACAGGCGGTACGGGAATGATCGGCAAAGCCATTACAAAGCAATTGCTGCAAAAAGGTTATCAGGTGATTATTTTAACAAGGCAACTGCCTGAGAGTAATTCAACAATACCCAATATGAGTTATGCTCTTTGGGATGTAAAAAAACAAACCATTGATATTAGTGCGGTACAAAA
>JAYUBR010000026.1:0-2775 GCA_043740775.1 Ferruginibacter sp.
TTCAGAGCGCCTTTTTTTTCTATAGATGCCAGAAGCCTATGGGCTTTGGATATTTTAAAAGAAGAAGGTTTTACATACGATTCCAGTATTTTTCCCGGCGATGCCAAACGTACCGGGATACCCGGATTTAACCCGGCTATTCAACATCTTAATAATGGGTTACTGGAATTTCCGGTAAGCACGTTAAAAGTGTTTAATTTTGATTTTGGTGTTGGCGGTGGCTATTTCAGGTTATTGCCCTACACTTTTTTTAAAGAAAAGATGGAAAGTATTCTTAAAGAAAGGGACAGTATTTTTTATTTGCATCCCTGGGAACTGGATATTAACCAGCCAAAAGTACCAGGTATAAACAGAAGGATAAGATTTACGCATTATGTAAATTTGTATTCCGCAGAAAAAAAAGTAAGGCAGCTATTATCCGATTTTGAATGTACAACAGTATCCGATATTTTAAACAACCAATAAAAAATGAGTAACAGTAAAGAGTATACTTTTTCAGAAACAAACGACGTAGCTACTTTTTTTCAGGGATATGCCGCTGATTTTGACAGTATTTACGGTCACACAAAAAAAAGAAGCCGTTGGGATAAATTTTTAGATAAGTATTTTCGTCTGTCAATGCGCCTGCGTTATGAACTTGTTTTAAAATATACAGCCAATGCAGCATTAAAAACCATACTGGATGTTGGTTGTGGCGGAGGCGTTTATTGCGAAGCATTACTTAATGGGGGTAAAATAGTTACCGGGCTGGATATTGCAGATGGAATGCTGGAACTTGCGGAACAAAAAACTAAAAAATACCTTGCGGAAGGTAAAGTAA
The DNA here is from genome assembly GCA_043740775.1 of Ferruginibacter sp. Classification (GTDB taxonomy): domain Bacteria; phylum Bacteroidota; class Bacteroidia; order Chitinophagales; family Chitinophagaceae; genus Ferruginibacter. Next base: position 821 of record JAYUBR010000026.1, read on the forward strand.
ATTATGTTCACAGCGGATACTTGGAACATCCGTTTACAAAACAGTTTGACGCTGCTGTGTTGGTTGGTTTTTTTGATTATATAAAAACCCCGCTGGATATTTTTAAAAAGCTTGAAAAAGAAATTACTAAAGAATTACTGATGAGTTTTCCCAAAAGCGGAGGCTTGCTGGGCTGGCAGCGAAAAGTACGGTACAGGATGAGAAATTGCCCGTTGTATTATTATTCAAAAAGCGATTTGGAATCATTGCTGGCAAAAATGGGCTGGCAAAACAAAGCTGAAATTATTAATATTGACAGAGACTTTTTTGTACGAGTAAAATTATAAACAGGTACAACTTTTTTATGCAACCCCGGCCCTTAAAGAACCGGGGTTTTTATTTCCGGGGCGTTTATTAAGGAATAGTTATGTTAATCTTTTTAAGATTATCTTTAAACAAAATATTATAGTTGTTGTTTAAGAGATAAACTGGGCACAATTCAATATATGAACTCATTTACTATTAAAGATCTTGAAAATTTATCTGGGATTAAAGCACATACCATACGGATTTGGGAACAACGCTATAATTTTTTAAAACCTTGCCGTTCTGATACCAACATACGTTATTACAGTAATGATGAATTAAAAAAAGTACTCAATATTGCGTTGCTCAATAAATATGGATACAAAATTTCCCATATAGATAAAATGGGCGAAGCGGAATTGAGTGAAAAAATATTAATGCTAACCCAGGCACAGGCGCAACAGGATCGCATTGTAAACGATTTGATACAGTGTATGGTAGACCTGGATATAGAAAGGCTGGAAAAAATACTCGATAGCTATATAAGGGTTCGGGGTATTGAAAGAACCATCACGCAGATTATTTTTCCTTACCTGGAAAAGATAGGAATTTTATGGCTCACAAATCACATAAACCCTGCACAGGAGCACCTTGTAACCAATATCATCCGTCAAAAATTAATTGTTGGTATTGAAGGGATTGTTACTTCCTTAAAAATAAATAAAACAGTATTACTTTTTTTACCGGAAGGCGAATACCACGAACTCGGTATGCTGTTTATGTATTATTTATTAAAAAGCAGGGGCGTTTCTACTATTTACCTGGGGGCTAATGTACCCATGCAGGATGTTGAATACGTTGTTAATTTGAAGAAGCCCGATTACCTGTACTCACATCTTACGGCGGTAGGCCATAATTTTAATTTTGACAAATTTATCTCTGCTATCACAAAGAAATTTAACGGTACTCCCATCATTATATCAGGGCTGCTTACACACAGTTACGAAAAGAAAATACCCGCCCACATCAATTTTAAAAAATCATTTCCGGAAGTAATGGAATTTGTAGCAGCTATATAAACAAATGTAGTTTTTATGGATACCCTCATTTTTTAGGTTTATTTTTTGTTTAACAAATAATTAATTAAATTAAACAAAAAAAAGTTCATTAATTAAATTTTTTGTTTAACTTTACTATCTAACAATTTAAACACTTTAGAATGGCAACGATAGACTTCAATCAATTGCTTGTTAATAACACAGAATTTTTAAAACCCTTTGCCATCACCCTCACAAGGGATAATGAGGTAGCAAAAGATTTATTGCAGGAAACAATGTACAGGGCCCTGGCTAATAAAGAAAAATACAATGTAGGAACAAATATTAAAGCATGGCTTTACACTATCATGCGTAATATTTTTATTAATAATTACCGCCGCAAATCAAAACAAAACACCATTTTCGACAGTACGCCCAATGATTTTTTATTAAACTATAACCAGGTAACTACAGCCAATGCAGCCGAAGGAGCTTTAAAATTAAAAGACATACAGGCTGCCATTCATCAGTTGCCAGCCATTTTTCGCAACCCGTTTATGCTGTATTTTGAAGGGTATAAATACCATGAAATTGCAGACATGCTCAGCGAACCCCTGGGCACTATCAAAAGCA
>JAYUBR010000027.1:0-2760 GCA_043740775.1 Ferruginibacter sp.
GTGCGAATATACTATCTTTTTTTAATTGGTCAAATATATTTACACAGGCCGTCATAAACGTACTGCAACTGATAAAACTATAAGTGACTAATAAATTTATTTTTTTCTGAAAAATATTCTTACCGGTACGCCGGTAAATTTAAAGTTCAGCCGCAACTGGTTTTCTAAATAATTTTTATACGGTGTTTTAACATCATCCGGGTAATTACAGAAAAATGCAAATGAGGGAACTACAACCGGCAACTGTGTAACATATTTAATTTTAACCTGGCTGCCTCTTACTACAGGCGGGTGGTACGCTTCCACTGCTTTCAACATTTTATCATTCAGTTTGGAGGTAGCTATCTTTTGTTTACGGTTATCGTACACTTCAAGCGCAACTTCCATTGCTTTGAATATCCTGGTTTTTTCAAGAGCCGAAATAAAAATAATGGGCAGGTCACTGAATGGTGCGAAGCGCTTTTTTAATTCTACTTCATAATCTCTGGCAGTATTGGTTTCTTTGGGCATTACATCCCACTTGTTAACCAATACAACAATGCCTTTTCCCTTTTTTACAGCCATGGCAAATATGGAAAGATCCTGGGCTGCAATTCCTTTTTCAGCATCCAGTAGCAGCAAACAAACGTCTGCCTCATCAACCGCTTTTATGGCCCTTATTACAGAATAAAACTCAAGGTCTTCATTTACTTTAGCCTTACGCCTTATGCCTGCTGTGTCTATTAAAACAAATTCTTTATTAAATAAATTGTAGTGCGTATGAATGGTATCTCTTGTTGTTCCGGCTATCTCACTTACAATAGTACGCTCCTGCCCCGTTAAGGCATTCAGCAAAGATGATTTACCTACATTGGGCTGGCCAATAATGGCAAACTTGGGTAAATTCTTTTCTTCTTCTGCCGGTTCATCCACTATCAATTCCGTTATCTCATCCAGCAAATCACCAGTTCCTGTTCCGCTGATGGAAGACAGAAAATGTATTTTATCAAAACCCAGGCTATAAAATTCAGACGCTTCCAATAACCTGTCATGATTATCTACTTTATTAACTACCAAAAAAACCGGCTTATGCGTTTTGCGTAGCATCTGGGTCATAGCTTCATCAAGGTCAGTAATACCTGTTGCCACATCCACCATAAAAATAATGGCATCTGCTTCTTCCACCGCTATCAATACCTGCTTGCGGATTTCCCTTTCAAAAATATCCTGGCTTTTTGGCACAAAACCACCGGTATCAATCACGTTAAATGATTTGCCGTTCCAGTCGGCTATACCATACTGGCGGTCACGGGTAACGCCACTTACATCATCCACAATGGCCTTGCGCTCTTCCAACATCCTGTTAAAAAAAGTACTCTTGCCAACATTGGGCCTTCCTACTATCGCTACTGTAAAACTCATTTTTATTGATTGATAATTTTTTAATTAATATCCGTATTCTTTTAACTGCATTTCATTGTCTCTCCATTTGGGCCGCACTTTTACAAACAGTTCTAAAAATACTTTGCTGCCTAAAAACTCTTCGATATCTTTTCGTGCCAATGTGCCTAACTGTTTAATCATTTTACCACCTTCGCCAAGGATAATTCCTTTTTGTGTATCTCTTTGTACAATGATATCCGCTCCTACTTTTATCAGTGTTGATTTTTCTTTAAATTCCTGTACCAATACCGTGGCATGGTAAGGGATTTCTTCTCCGTACAATAAAAATATTTTTTCTCTGATGAGTTCGCTTACAAAAAACTTAGTCGGCAAATCACTGATGTCATCGCCCTCATAAAAAGGAGCACCTTCCGGCAACATGTCAATTATAATTCCCAACAGGTTTTCAATGCCTTTTTTCTTCAGTGCCGAAATAACAATTACCTGCTGGCAGTAAGGTTGTTGTTTAAAAAATTGGGTGGCTTTTATAATATCTTCTTCACTCACTGCATCAGCCTTATTTAAAATTACCAGGGCTGGAACTTTCAATCGTAATTGGGAAAAAATCAAATGGCTTTCTTCCGGATTTTCCCTGGCATCTGTAATTAACAAAGCAAGGTCTGCATCTTCAAGGCTACCCTTTACAGCCTGCATCATTTTTTCGTGCAGCTTGTATTTGGGTTCGATTATGCCCGGTGTATCAGAAAAAATAATCTGGTGATCGGGACCTGTTAAAATTGCTTTAATGCGATGCCGGGTAGTTTGTACCTTATGGGATACAATAGCGAGCTTTTCGCCAATGAGGGCATTGAGCAATGTACTTTTGCCTGCATTAGGCTTACCAAAAATATTTACGAAACCTGATTTCATGTATGACCTTTAAAGGCAAGTCTTAAAAAGACTTTGATTACCGCATACAAACAGACAGACTGGAGGAGGTGATCAAATTCATAGCAACTTGCCAAGAATAAATTTTGTTCTTTTAAAAAGATTTTCTCTTTTAAAATAAAATGGGCTCAAATGAGCCACATTTCTTAGTTGCGAAGAGAGGGATCGAACCTCTGACCTTCGGGTTATGAGCCCGACGAGCTACCGCTGCTCTACTTCGCGGTGCAAAAGTAAGGGATTACATTATTGCCGCCAAATATTATACATTCGTATTTCAAATTAAATTATGAAACAAAAGTTAAAACTGTTGATAATGCCAGTAGTAGTATGCTTCTTACTGACTGGTTGCCACAAAAAAATAAAACAGCAGGAAGATGAAATATACAGCCGGCATCTGCAGGAACACATCAAACTGTCAATCATCAGCACTCCAATGCCAGACAATAAAAG
>JAYUBR010000028.1:0-2758 GCA_043740775.1 Ferruginibacter sp.
TTGCTGTGGTTTTATTTTTAAAGAAAGGGTATTGCTGAATTCCTGTTTTCCATCATTATCAGTAGTAAGCAACCGGTAATACACTACTGCCTTGCCGCTATTAAGAATATCCTTATTTGTAAACGCATATCCATGACTGTTTGCCGTGTTACCTGCTGCCGCTACAGTTCCTATATATTCAAAATGCAGAGCATCATCGCTTCGCTGAATGGTAAAATCCCTGCTGTTTATTTCTTGAGAGGTAGTCCATTGCAGCAATGCATCATTGGTTGCCGCAGTAATTTTAAAATCTGTGAGCTTAACCGGCAAAGGAGTAAAAGTTCCGTCTACTACATACAGATCGGTTACATTGGCAACATCCCCATTAGTGGCACCAAAAAAGATTTTACCGTTGTTGATCAAAAAGAGTTGAGGCAATGCATTACCTGCGTTTGTATAAATATCAGCAACCATGGTAGTACCGGCACTTGTTCCATTGGACTTCCACAATTCAACACCATGCGTACCATCAGTGGCTGCAAAATATAAGTCACTGGATGTGTATAAATAAGATATATCTGTAGAATCAATGCCACTGGCGGTTCCGGCTCTTATATCCTTTACCATTGTTGTTCCGCCCACACTACCGTCAGATATCCATAACTCACGACCTGCCCCGGTTGCCGCGATAAAGAAAAACTTATTTCCCTGAAACAATATCTGAGAAAAAACTCCACTCAAAAAATTAAAATTATAAGGGATAAAAATAGCAGGGATTTCGCCTGAATTCATTGCAGCAAATGATTTAAATAAAACGGTACCAGCGGGAGTACCATCAGATTCCCAGAGTTCGTTACGGCTTGCTCCATCTGAAACAGGAAAAATAAATTTATTTGACAGATTTACAGCATCAACCAGCAGAATAAAAGAAAGAGAAGTTCCGGGAACGATATTTTTTAAAAGGGTAGTATTTACTGTTGTTCCATCTGTTACCCATACCTGGCCGGTACTTGTACCATCAGTAGCATTAAAATAAACATGGTTATTGAAAGTGTGAAAACCAAGCAAAATGGGAAAGGAAAAGCCAGGTATTATTTGAACAGTGGTGGAACTTCCCGTACCCGGATTGATATCTTTTACCAGCATAGTACCCAGGGCGGTACCGTTAGTTTCCCATATTTCATTACCATGTGTAGCATCTGTTGCCGTAAATAAAACTATGCTGTTAAACATATAAAAATTTGCAGGATTGGATGAATCCGCTCCTGCATGGCCGGTGTTAATATCCAACAATAAAGCAGTGGTTGTACCGTCAGACTTCCACAACTCAATTCCATTTGCAGCCGTTCTTGCTGCAAAAAGCAAATAAGTTCCGGTTGAAACTAAATGGTATTGATTAGCGGTATTGCTGCTGTCAGTACCGGCAACAATATCTTTTACAAGTGTTGTACCTGCATTGGTACCATTAGTTCTCCACAACTCCCGGCCTTCTGCGGCTGTAACTGCATCAAAATAAATAAATCCGTTCAGCAAAGCAAATTCGGCAGGTGCAGAGCTGCTTGTTCCGGCATAAATATCCTTTACGAGTGAAGTTCCAACAGCGGTTCCATCGGTACTATATATTTCAGAACCCGTTGCCGTGGTACTTCCCCTGAAAATAACTTTACCGGAAAGCAAACCTGCAAGTGATTCATATTTGATGGCCGTGGTTATTTGAAAAGTGCCTGCCAGCGTTCCATCTGATATCCATAAGGAACTGTCAATATCCGACACGAAAATTGTTTTGGTTGTATTTAACGGAATAACAACCTGCAGACTTTTATTTGAATTGATTTGGGTAACCTGTGCATGTGTGAGCAGGGTCGAAATAAAAATGCAGACAAGAAATAGTACCTTCTTTTTCATGATTAAATTTTTAGCGTTAACTGATTATTTTGAAAGGAAATAAAATTGTGGTTCGCCTGGCTAATCAGAAAATAAAGGGATCAAAAAAGTAGTTAAACAATTGCAGAGTAATTTACTAAATGATTTTTAAAAAACATAATTATTAAATTGAAAAATATTGATTGTAACTGAAAGAACAGGCTTGTTGAAATGATTCACTGTGCAATAATATTTCAACTTCAAAATAATAAAAAACCTAACTGGTTTGATTTTTTAATTAACTTCAAATTATTATGAATTTACAATTGCTTATCCCCATTGCTTTCAGCAACCTTACTACGGTAAACAATGTAGCCACTATCATTTTAGCAGGTGATGTTGGTGGCACAAAAGCCAATATGCTGCTAAGCCGGTACTCGGTAAACGGACTTGAAACAATTAAAGAAGAGCGGTATACAACAAATGACTTCGATTCATTTACAGCTATTCTTACGCACTTTTTAGATGGCCAAAAGTACCCGGATAAAATTTGTTTTTCTGTTGCCGGCCCTGTAATAGAAGGCAAAGTAAAGTTTACAAATCTAAGCTGGAATATTGATAGGGAAGAAATCAGCCGCCATGTTGGTGGCAGTCCTGTTACAATTTTAAACGATCTTGAATCTACTGCTTTTGGATTAGCCGGGCTTAAGGAGCAAGAGCTGAATGTATTGTATAAAGGCACCAATGAAACACCCGGAAATATTGCTATACTCGCTGCAGGAACAGGTTTGGGCGAAGCCGGATTATTTTTTGATGGCAAATGTTATCATCCGTTTGCAACAGAAGGTGGCCACAGCGATTTTGCGCCACGCTCTGCAAGAGATATTGAGGTGTTAACTTTTTTACTTGGCAGGCA
>JAYUBR010000029.1:0-9051 GCA_043740775.1 Ferruginibacter sp.
TCCACATGTCTTTGTTATCAATATCATTAATATTGGCAAGGCCAATTGCATACCTTCCATAAATTCTGAAATTAGATATCTTTAGCTGTACACCGCCCAACATGCTGAAATCGCCTTTCTTAAATGCATCTTTCCCATTTTGAACAAGCTTTTCATTTTGATTAATTAATACACCAAACTGAGGCCCTGCCTGTATTGTAAAGAACTTGCTTACCTTATAATCAAGCAATATGGGGATGCTCAAATAACTTAATTTAATGTTTGAAATTTTGTTAGGATTTAAGGAAGTATAAATTTTACTAAACTGGCTGCTGGTATCTGTATTGATCTGGTTAAATAAAACTTCTGGCTGAATGGCAAATTTACTTCCTAATCCAATCTCTGCAAAGCCGCCCAAATGATAGCCATAATTGAATTGCTCGCTAAAAGATTTTCCTGAAATCTTGTTGATGTTTGTACCACCTTTTATGCCAAGATGAATATTTTGAGAACGGGCAGTTGAAAATATCAACACCGCCATTGCAAGGGATAATAGTTTTATTTTCATGGTTTTAAGTTTAGAATTAATTCATCCAACTATATGCCAATAGTAAAGTTTTTCAGATAATTATTTGTTAATGAACGTTCACTGAAACGAATACCTGATGGTTAACGTAAAATAACTTGCTAATCTATTGGTGGTGGTTGAAGGTAAATAATAGTCAAAATAACCTTGCGGTTCAATAGAAAATTTACCAGTAACATAACTGGCATCCAAACCAAGCCCGATAGACTCTGCCTGAAATTTTGTATTTTCAAACTTTGGCAGCCTGCCTTTTTTGGTTAAAAAATTTGCGAGGTTTACCGCATTGGTATTGTGTTTAAAAGCTAGTTTACTTTTGCCCATATTCATCATCAGCGAAGAGGTGAAAGTAATGCCATCCTTCTTATTAAAAACTTCCTGCCATTTAAATTCGTGTGAAATGGATGGAATCAAAGAAAAAGATTTTAGCCTGGTGTTAATTGAATCATACAATAATCTTATCTGTTTAACATCGCCATATTCTCCACGAGAATAATCTGCCGCTATCCCCGGCCTTATCCATGTTTTTTTATAAACATAAGCAGCATACAAATCATTGTGTACGGGAGATGCATAAGGCGAAAATATATCATTCACAAAAATATGAGTATAAGCAATAACAAAGTCGGTATTGCTATTTTCCGGCAATTCGTAACCGGCAGAAAGAGACGATTGGTTGATGCCAAATCCCTTTTTATTATCATTTAATAAATTTATACCGCCGGAAAAATACAAGCCGCTTTTATGATAATACAACAAAGACGGCGAATAAATAAATGTACTTACAGGAGTAAGTTTTGAATTGAGTACATCGTTCTGAACATTGAAAACGCGGTTGCCGATACCAACATCAATGGTAAAATAACTGGCAGGTTTTTCTGCATCACTCAATATTTCCATCAGGTCTTTTAGTATTTCTGTTGAATCTTTATCAGCAGGTTCAACAGATTTTGTTTGAGAAAAGTTTTTTACAGATAAAACCAAAAAGATAATAAGCAGTAGTATTTTTTGCATTTGCTCAAAGAGTTTTTATTAAAAAGCCTTACGACTATAAAAAAGAATTTTAGTTTAACAACATTCAAGATACATTTATACATGCAGCCGAAACTACAGCAACGCTGAATAATTGATTTAATTGTAATTCAGTAGGTTAAAAACATTACCTTTGCAAAATTATTTATAACGAGTATTGCATGAAATGCCCGAAAGGCTGTTGAATTTAGAATTTACTTTAACTTTTAACCGTAGAATTAAGTAGCATAACAACAGGCGTATAGCATATCATGTAAACCACAAAAAAAATTTACATGAATGCATTTGAAGCCTTAGGCTTAAACGAACAATTAGTACAGGCAATTACAGATCTGGGGTTTGATACTCCAACCCCCATCCAGGAACAGGCAATCCCCATTTTATTATCAGGCACTACAGATTTTGTAGGGTTGGCACAAACAGGAACCGGCAAAACAGCCGCTTTTGGTCTTCCGTTATTACACCTCATCAACATTTCAGAAAGACATCCGCAGGCATTGATCGTTTGCCCTACAAGAGAATTGTGTTTGCAAATTACGAACGACCTCGCAACTTATACAAAATATACCAAAGGTCTTTTTACAGAAGCGGTATATGGCGGTGCGTCCATCACCATGCAGATTAGAAATTTAAAAAGAGGTGTTCATATTGTTGTAGCCACTCCCGGAAGGTTAATTGACCTCATTGAACGTAAAGCGATTGACCTGCAGAAAGTAAAATATGTAGTGCTGGATGAAGCAGATGAAATGCTGAATATGGGCTTTAGAGACGATATTGATTTTGTATTAAAAAATACCATCAACAGGGAAAGTATCTGGTTATTCAGTGCTACCATGCCACCGGAAGTAAGGGCCATTGCAAAGAACTTTATGACCACTCCCAAAGAAATTACGGTAGGTAAAAAGAACAGTGGCAATGTAAATATTGATCACCAGTTTTTTATTGTAGCAGCTCATCAACGTTACGAAACTTTAAAACGTTATATAGATTTTAACCCCGGCATGTACGGTATTATTTTTACCCGTACCAAATTAGATGCGCAGGATATTGCCGAAAAGTTAGTAAGGGAAGGATATGAAATTGAAGCGTTGCATGGTGATCTTACCCAGCAACAAAGAGATAAAGTAATGGGTCGTTTTCGGCAGAAAAATTTACAACTATTAATTGCCACCGACGTGGCTGCAAGAGGTATTGATGTGGAAGGTATAACCCATGTAATTAATTATGAATTACCGGATGATATGGAAGTGTACACCCACCGGAGCGGTCGTACAGCAAGAGCCGGCAAAACAGGTATCTGTATTTCAATTTGCCATAGCCGTGAAAGTTTTAAGATAAAGCAACTGGAACGCATGGTGAATGCCCAGTTTCATAAATTAGATGTGCCGAGTGGTAAAGATGTTTGCCGCAAACAGTTTTTTCATTTCATGGATAAATTAATGCAGGCTGATATCTCCAGTGGCGATTATGAAACTTATATGACCGACCTGCAGGAAAAGTTTGCTGATGTAAGCAAGGAAGAAGTATTGCAGAGAGTGGCTGCTTTAGAATTTAATCATTTTTTGAAGTACTATGAAAATGCGCCGGATCTAAACTCCAACCTCCGTGGATCCGACATCAGGGGTGGAGAAAGAAGAGAGGCAGGAAACAGGGAAACAGGCAGCAGGGATGGCAGCAGAAGAGAAAGAAGTAATTTTCAACATGACAGTGGTTACACAAGATTGTTTGTTAATCTGGGTACCAAAGATGGTTTTTATAAAGCCAGCTTTTTACAATTTATTTTAGATGAAAGCAATTTAAATAAAGAAGTACTGGGGCGGATTGATATGAAAGAAATGAACAGTTGGGTAGAAGTTGATAAAGCCGCTGCCAGCCAGATGATAAAAAGTATTGACGGTAAAAAACACAATGGCAGGCAGGTGAGAATGAATGAAGCCGATGGCGGTTTTAAAAGGCCAACAGATGAAGTAAGAAGCGACCGTACCGAAGGAAGAAAAAGAATTCCTTTGAGGGATAAAAGATAATCCCACCATCCCCTGGAATGAGACCAGGCAAAAAGCTATTGCTTCCTTTTTTTGGTTGTGTCTGATACAAAAACAACCTTCCCCCGGAAGAGGTTATTCCACTTTTAAATTTACCATATGTTTGAAACAGCCATAGAAAAAATATCTGGCTTCACAAGACCGCTGCATACCATTTCAAGAACCTATGGTGGACTGGTGATTCCCGGTTCTGCCACTTTCTTTTTTGTAAACAATGCGGGTGTAGCCATTACCTGCAAGCATGTTGCCAACATGATACCTTCGGCAGATACCATTAATGCGGCCTACCTTCAATTTAAAGCCGAGAGAGATAAACTGGCCAATGATGGCAGGTATCCTAAACTATTAAACGGCCTGGAGTTAAAATATAAATATGGCAAAGAGACTACGGTACAGTTAAAAAATAATTTTCTGAATTGTTTTGATAAGCTGGAACAAATTGTTTCCCATGTGCATCCAACGCTTGACCTTGCAATCGTTGAATTTAAAGGCTTTGAAAAAATATTTTATACAAACCATGCAAGCTTTATAAAAGACAGCAGCAAAATTAAACAAGGCAAATACCTGTGCAGGATTGGATTCCCTTTTCCTGAATTTAATAATTTTAAACACAACCCTGCAACCGACGATATTGAATGGACCAGTACCGGAAATCCCAACTCTCCTACCTTTCCTATTGATGGCATTGTTACACGGTTTGTGGGCGATGCAACCGAAGGTATTACCGGAATAGAAATGAGTACGCCTGGCCTTAGGGGACAAAGCGGAGGACCGCTATTTGATACCGACGGAAAAATTTATGGGATGCAGTTTGCGACCAATCATTTGCATTTAGGCTTCGATATGCAGGACAAAGAAATAGTAAACAACGGTAAAAAAACAAAAGTATCTAATTACCCTTTTTTACACGTTGGGCTGTGTGTACATGTAGATAAAATAAAAGCATTCCTTCAACAGCATGCCATTGATTTTACGGAATCAGATTAAGGCTGGCTGACCAGAAAACATCCTTATGCCTCTTACACTTTACCAGTAAAAATTTCCTCATCAATAAAAGGCTGTTTTCTTAAACGCTTGCCGGTGGCTTTATAAATTGCATTGGCTACGGCGCCCCCGGTTGGTGGAAGCGCAGGTTCTCCCAACCCGGTGGGGTCAATACCGTTGTCTATAAAATGTGGTTCAATCTCCGGGATCTCTTTCATGCGGATCAACCGGTAATTGTGAAAATTTGTTTGTTCGGTGGCACCATTTTTAAACGTTAGTTTGCTGTACATGGCATGACCGAACCCATCGGTAATACCACCCATTACCTGCTGGCGGGCGCCACTTAAATTAATCACCTGTCCGCAATCTGCCACTGCATAAATCTTTTTTACAACCGGCTTACCAGCCTGCATCATTACCTCGCAAACCTGTGCTACATAACTCTGATGAGAAAAGTAAACACTGAAGCCCTGGAAAACACCGGGCTTTTTAGTACCCCACGCAGATTTTTCCGCAGCCATTTTTATCACGCCTTCCATGCGGTCAATGTTATATTTGATGGCGCCCACAGGAGTAGTTCTTGCTTTTGATAAAAGCTCCAGCCTGAACTGTACCGGATCTTTACCTGCCGCCTGTGCCACTTCATCAATGAAAGCCTGTTCGGCAAAACCTAAAAAATTGGTGATGGGTGCACGCCATGCGCCAGTTGTAATGGGCGATTTATAATCAATGCTTTCTATCAGTAAATTATCCACCGCACCCGATGGAAAGTTATCTTCCCGAACAAGGTTGCCGGCATTGAGGCCAACACCACGGCATTTATAGCCCACCAAATTTCCGGCACTGTCTAATGCAGCTTCAAAGTGATACCTTACCGCAGGGCGGTAATTGCCCCCGGTAATATCGTCTTCTCTTGTCCAGATCAATTTTACAGGCACCTTGATAATACTGGAAAGTTCAGCAGCTTCTACCACATAATCAAATTTTAAACGGCGGCCAAAGCCACCGCCCAGCCTTGTAAGCTCCAGCGTAATTTTATCTTCGGGAATGTTTAATAATTTGGATACCGCGGTACGTGCACTGGCAGGGGTTTGCGAAGGGCCCGCCAATTCAACACCATCGGGCCTTACATGCGCAAAAAAATTCATTGGCTCCATTGGTGCATGCGATAAAAAAGGGCACTGGTATTCTGCCTTTATAATTTTTGCCGCCGTTTTAAAAGCAACTTCTACATCGCCATCCTTTCTTTTTACTTCCGGCTTGCCATTGGCCATCACGGTTGCAAAAATGGCATTATGATCACTGGTACTTTCAACAAAGCCATCATTTTCGTACTCAATCTTTAGCAGCTTTCTTGCCTTGTTTACTTCCCAGGTTGATTTACCTACCACCGCTACATTATTTTTAAACACCACAACATCCACAACGCCGGGCATTGCCTTAGCCGCGGTACTATCCACCGTTTTTATTTTTGTACCAAAGGCAGGCGGCCGCTGTATCATGGCAAACAGCATTCCCTGGCGGTAAAAATCCAGTCCAAACAAGGGCTTGCCGGTTACAATACTTTTGTTGGCCACGTTCTTTACGGCCTGGCCGATTATCTTAAAATCTTTACGGTCTTTTAACACAACATCTTTAGGTACCGTTAAGGTAGCAGCTTTTGCAGCCAGTTCACCAAAGCCTGCTTTTTTGCCGGTGGCCGCATGCAATACAAAACCATTGCTGGCAGTACATTCCGTTGCCGGAACATTCCATTGCGCAGCCGCCGCCTGTATCAGCATTGCCCTTGCAGTGGCGCCTGCGTTTCTCAATCTTTTCCAGGAATGTGGTACAGCGCCACTACCACCGGTTAACTGGCGGTCAAAACTTTTTGTATCCAGCGCAGCCTGTTCCACTTTTACTTTTGTCCAGTCGGCATCCAGTTCTTCTGCAACAATCATTGGGAAAGAGGTCATAATATTCTGTCCCAATTCAGGGTTAGGAGAATAGATGGTAACCACGCCATCACTAGCAATAGACAGATAGCTGTTAAAGCCGATGCTTTTTTCCAATGGCAGTGTGTTGATCACCGCAGGCATTTCGCCATCAGCGCCAAACCAGCTAAAACCGAGTAGCAAGCCGCCGCCGGTAAGCGTAGTTATTTTTAAAAAATCTCTCCGGGAAGTATTTGATTGTTGCATGTGTTTAAATTTTTGTGCTGGCTAATTTTACTGCTGCACGAATGCGGTGATAGGCACCGCAACGGCAAATGTTTCCATGCATGATATCTTCAATCTCTGTCATGCTGGGGTGAGGATTTCTTTTCAACAGCGCAGCCGCCGTCATAATCTGGCCTGCCTGGCAATACCCACATTGGGGCACATCTATTTCATCCCATGCCAGTTGCAAAGGATGATCCCCGTTGGTGGAAAGTCCTTCAATAGTAGTAATGGCAGCGGTTTTAACTGCTGACACCGGTAACGAACATGAGCGGATGGCTGTACCATTCATGTGAACCGTACAGGCGCCGCATTGCGCAATGCCGCAGCCATACTTGGTACCCACCAGGCCCAGGTGATCTCTAAGCACCCAAAGCAAAGGTGTATCTTCAGCCACATCTGCGGTAAGCTGCTTACCATTTATCTGTAAATTATAAACCGGCATGTGATATTTTTTTAGACTATAAAACTACAAAATTTTATACTTAATTGTTTGGTTAAATGGGAGAATAATTTATCCCTTTATTGGCGGGAGATGAACCCGGGCGGAATATTTTTGCTATCCAATAAACATTATCTTTATAAAAACTAAAACGAATTGTATGAAGCCAACACACTCTCTCCTTGTATTGATTGCTGCTTTTTTAATCAGCGGCATCACCAGCGTTTTTGCGCAGGCTCCCAATAGTAAGGTACGCATCATTATGATCGGTGCACACCCGGATGATTGCGATGTGAACAGCGGCGGAACAGCGGCCATTTTTGCAAAGATGGGCTACGCTGTAAAATTTCTTTCCGTAACCAATGGCGATGCCGGTCATCAAACAATGAAAGGTGTGCCGCTGGCCAAACGCAGGTATGCAGAAACGCAGGAAGTTGCAAAACGCCTTGGAATAAAATATGATGTACTGGATAACCACGATGGCTTGCTGATGCCAACACTGGAAGTGCGGCTGCAGATCATCAGAAAAATTCGTGAATGGAATGCCGATGTAGTGATAGCACCAAGGCCAAACGACTACCATCCCGATCATCGCTACACTGGTGTACTGGTGCAGGATGCAGCTTACATGGTGTCTGTGCCCAACGTAGCGCCCGATGTTCCGGCATTAAAAAAGAATCCGGTTTTTTTATATTTCCAGGATAATTTTCAAAGGCCCAATCCTTTTCGTCCGGATATTGCTGTTGATATCACCAGTGTAAATGACCAAAAAACTTTTGCGCTGGATGCACATGTATCGCAGGTATACGAATGGCTGCCATGGATAGGCCATTATTTGAACGAAGTACCGAAAGATAAAAATGAACGCCTTAAATGGCTCGCAACAAAATGGGTTGAACCCATCACACCAGCAATAAAAACATCTCTTGTAAAATGGTATGGTGAAGAAAAAGCAGCGCAAGTAAAATTTGCCGAAGCGTTTGAAATATGTGAGTATGGCGCACAACCGGATGAGGCAGAGATAAGAAGATTGTTTCCGATGCTTGTGAAATAAACAAAAAAATGACAGGAAGGAAGTCTCTTACACCAAACGAGGTGACAACTTTTAAAAGTTGTCACCTCGTTTGTACCGACAGAACCGGTTATCCTTCAACCCGCTCTTTACTATTTGCATACGTGGCTAACCTTTCATTAAGTCTTCCACATGCAGCGGTAACCGGTGAATCCGCTTTCCTGTTGCAGCGAAAATGGCATTGGCCAAGGGCCGGGGCTGCAGGTGGCAAGCCAGGTTCTCCCGCACCGCCCATCTTCTCTGTGCTGGGTACAATGTGTACTTCTATTACTGGCATTTCATTCATACGCAGCATGCGGTAGTCATTAAAATTACTTTGTTTTACTTTGCCATTCTCAATCGTTATCTCACCGTAAAGTGCAGCGGTAAGACCGAAAACAATTCCACTCTCCATTTGTGCACGTACACCATCCGGGTTTACAGCAAGGCCACAATCAATGGCGCACACAACCCGGTGCACAACTGCTTTATAATTTTCTTTAATTCCAATTCACTTTTCTTCACATCGTCAATGATGATCTGAAGGAATTATTTGCATGGGCACTTAATTGGAACAATATGCTGGACGTAAATATAGTGCCTGTGTTAAATGATGAGGAAACACAAGAAATAGGAAAGAAAAAATTCCAGTGATTTATAATGATTGTTTGTCAAACAAATATCTGGAACCGGTGATGATACGACCGGCAGACAGCCCAAAATAGCGTTTGTACAACTCC